>JBBRPX010000498.1:0-1500 GCA_038227505.1 Chitinophagales bacterium | reverse complement strand
GGAAGTGAGCCTGATCTTAAAGCAGTTTCTTTAAAGTCCTTAATTAAATTTGTAAATCTTGCTTTTGTACCGCCAAGAAAAACAACACCGCCAACTTTTTTATTTTTTATTAAACTTAAAACAATATCATCCGGCTTGCCATTGTTACCGGCTGAAGTAATTATCATCTGCGCGATTCTGTCATTATCAGACATACTATTAAAAACCGATTCAGTTAAAGAGTTTAATTCTGCATTATCTTTATAAAAATCATTTAATGTAAATTTTGAATGCTGCTTTATTATTTGCGGGGAACTGCTTTTTTCATCCGACGGGTTTGCAGCATCGTTTTTAATAGTATCCTCATTTCTCTTATCGGTAGGTGGATTATTATTTTTATCGGATGTATTATCATTATTATCACAGGAATAAAAGGAAAGACAGCAGAAAATTAAAATTATATATCTGATCATATCAATAGTAGAATTACGGTTAATTTGTTTTTACTTTAAAAGGGTAACTTGTTGTAGTATTTATTTTTTCTCATCTCTTAAACTTTATTTACCAGAATTCTTATTATCTTTTTGATCAAACCATCTTCTAATTACAAAAGAATTGGGACTATCATCTGACCAGGAATTACGCGGAGTTCTTTTATTGCAAAGATTTTTCAGCACCTGGACAAGATCTTTTTTTGCAACTCCACCTGCTGTATGTGCGCTTTGTATCGTTGTGCTTTCGTCATAGACAATGATAAGATGCCCTTTCCAAACGATCAGATCCAAAGGCTTTACTTTTTTTGCAATCGCTTCAGCGCTGAGACCCTTTATCTCAACCGGATCACCAAAACTAACAAGCTGATAAGTATTTCTCGGACTATACCCATTTGTAGCTTCATACAGCAGCCCGGAGCAGTCAACTCCTTTGAGCATCCAGGTTTTGTTATCTTCAAAATTTAATGGTTTTGAAGGAGGATAAAATTTCATCATTTCTGGCACTCCACTGAGATTATTTGCTCCCCACACATACAAAGCGCCAATACTTTTATCGAAATAATTAAATATTTGGTCTTTTTCAGGACATTCTTTATTTGGTGAAGCAATTTTTTTGTCTGTAAGTTTTACAAATCTGGAATCTATGTAAAGACTATCACCTCCCAAAATAATATCGTACTCATCACATTTTACAGTATAGATGTAGTGATCTTCGACTTTATACGAATTTAATATTTCAAAGCATGTGCCTGGATAGGCAACAAATTCAACTTCCTTTACCAAGCCGGTTTTGCTTTTTTTAAGAGTATAACCATTGCTTCCCCCAAAAACATTTTTAAAATCTTTTGAACAGAGTACGGGAGTATTTATGATCGAAACTGCAAAATTTTTATTTCCGCTAATATTTGCGCCGGAATCAATTTTAATTTTTTTATCAGCATTCATTGAGCCTTTTAGTGTGTCATTTTTATCAGTGTTTACTATAGTTCCATCTTTACCTGACTTTATGATCTCTTTCTTTTCATTT
>JBBRPX010000497.1:0-1500 GCA_038227505.1 Chitinophagales bacterium | reverse complement strand
GTTCTCATTAAATTATCTGTTACTTCAGCAACGGGTGTCAACCCTTTGTCTCGAGTTTGGTTATCTCCTGATATAAAATATTGGGTTTAAGATGTCAATTATTGGATTAATGGCGTTTATGATCTGGCGTTGTTTTACTACGAAGTCGGAGAAAGATTTGCCGAGTTTTTCAAATACGTAGCATCCTCTAAAGTTGTTGAGGATATTATTTGTGGATGTTCTAAGCCTTATGTTTTTTTGTTCCCATTTAGCTCTTGGCAAAGCCATAGCTGGTGTTAATCGGCTAAGTATATAATCTGCCAGATGTATAAAGGCGTGCATTGCCACTACAAACTGTGGGACTTTCACTGCTGCTATCTCGTTTCGTACTTGTGCTTCGCCGCAGCCGTTGGTGCTTTTCTCATCGTGGAAGTTTACTTCTATTTCCCATCTCCATAAATATGCTTGTAAGAGCGTTTCAATGTCCAAATCATTGTCACTACAAATCAGGTAAGCTGGTTTGCGGTACAGTAATTTGCCACCATTCTTTTTTCTGTAACTTAACGGGCGGATTACAACTAATTGGAAAGTGTGGGCTTGGCCTGCCGTTCTCCATTTGAGAGATTTTATAACCTTTACATTAAAAATGTGCTTTTTGCCGGCAGCCCACCCGGTAACTTCTTGCCATGAAAAATCATCAGATTGCCTGATTTGTTCGGGCGTTGGGGCAGGATCACCATATTTTCTATGCCTGCCTTTTGTTTTTTCAGATACTGGCAAATAATTAAATGTTGCATCTTTCCTCACTCTGCCAATCAGTGTAACCCTGGGAGGTAATCCCTTCAATATTGTTGCATTGGTATAACTTCCATCAACACTTAAGAACAATTGTCGGGTTGATGCGCCCTGCTCGTCCAGCCTTGCTCTTAATAATTTTATCCTGGCCAGTCCCTGGCTGCTAAGATTTTGTTGTTTCCTTGATTCTATAAATGCTGACCTATCGTCAGCACTGGCATTTTTTGCAATTTTTTTTACACTTGGGCTATGATGAAAATCTACAGGAATTGCCCGGGATTGACTATTGAGATCGGTTGGATCATGCAGTGATAAAGAAATTTGAATAAACCTTTGAGCCCAAATAAAGTTTGTGTGAAAGGCAGGGCCTAATGGGTCCCTGCGCCAAGCTGTACCATGAATAGTTTTACCAACTTTTCTTAAAATGCTATCATCCATATGAGCGACTATAAGTTGACAGGGGCTCAATTGTTCTAAACAAACTTTTGTTGCAACTTCAAATAATTTATCAGTATTCATTCTACTTCCCCAGAATATCTGGTAGGCAGCGGTCCAATCCATAAATTGTCTGCCTACAGCTATAAGCATCCCGGTAATAGTAGCCCTGCCAGTACAGCTCAACAGACCATGGGCCAACTCTTTAACCCTGCGTTTGGTTCTGTGCTGTTTAAATGCGTTGCTGCAACGATCAAAAATGCTATCAAAAATTAATTTTAAGTTGATTGC
>JBBRPX010000496.1:0-1502 GCA_038227505.1 Chitinophagales bacterium | reverse complement strand
CAGGGCTACTTTAAACAGAAGAACCGCTGCTGGTAATTCAGTAAGATGTCCAGGATTCTAGTTTTAATGACATTAATTTTTAGGGTTAATGGACAAAATAGGTGGTACAAACCTCTATAACTCTTTATTATCATAGCTTTGCGGTAAATGAAAGATATGAATAAAAAAACTGCTTTTATTGTAATAGCAAAATAACCTCAAAAGAGGGGTTTCAAAATGGTATTCAGCGATACAAATGTGCTGTATGTGGCAGGCGCTTTAAAGGCGGCGAACATCTATATTCTCAAAAAATATGGCAAGAATATACAGAAGGCAAACAAACATATTCTCAACTTGCTGCAAAATATGGTTGTTCTATAAAAACTATTCAGAGAAAGATTGATACTGTTAAAGTTGAACCACAAAGGACATTTTCAAGTGTTGCAAATGTACTAATGGACACAACATATTTTGGAAAAACATTTGGTATAATGGTTTTTAAAGATAGTATAACCGGGCAGATATTATTTAAACAATATGTGAAACAAGAAACCAATTTATTGTACTTAAAAGGAATAGAAGAAATAACGCGAAGAGGGATTAAAACACAAGCAATTATTTGTGATGGAAGAAAAGGGTTATTCCAATTATTTGAAAAGAATATTCCTGTACAAATGTGCAACTTTCACCAAGTAGCGATTGTAAGAAGATATTTAACTAAAAGGCCAAAAATGCAAGCCAGTAAAGAGTTGTGGGAACATACACTGCTCTTAAAGCAAACCGATAAAGAAAGTTTTGAAGGCGGATTAAACGATTGGTTTATTAAATGGAAAGATTTTTTAAATGAACGAAAAATAGATGCAAAAGGCAAAAATAGATATGTACATAAAAAGCTAAGAAGTGCTTACAGAAGCTTAAAAACAAACCTGATCTGGTTGTTTACATGGTATGATAATATGGAATTTAAAATACCAAATACAACCAATGCAATTGATGGTCATTTTGCAGATTTAAAGAACAAATTGAGAAATCATAATGGATTATCAATAGCACGAAAAAAGAAGTTTATAGATGAGTTTTTGAAGGCATAAAGGTCTCGAAAAATATCAATGGGCTATCGCAATGATAACCCATTGAATTGACATTTTTGTCGACCATCAAGTACATCCCTGGCAGGTTGCTCTCCAGCAGAGCCTACTTCCGTTTTGCTTGACGAGTAAAGATGAATATTAGTTTCTATAAGTTCTAATTTATGTAAAAATAAAGACCACCTATTTTGTCCACTTGGAAGAAACATCTAAAAAATACCACCTATTTTGTCCATTACGCCACAAAATTGAAGTTTTGAATGCAATGTTGGTTGTTATGAATATTACATAATTACAAAAGGCATCCTTTACAGAATGCCTTTTGTTTTTTATTTGAAAGAGATTATAAAATATTAATCTGGTCTTTCGCCATCAAGGAAAGCGTTTTTAGTAGAAATAACAGTTTGGTTATGATCGTTTTTTTCTACAGTTGTT
>JBBRPX010000495.1:0-1519 GCA_038227505.1 Chitinophagales bacterium | reverse complement strand
TAATGTAGCGGGGCCCCGGCGAAATCCACGTGCAGGAGTTTACCCGGCTGGTGCTCAAAGTGCATGGTCGCGCTGTTCAGCTTCTGTTGTTCCTGTAAAAGCTCACAGAACCTGGAATACTGAAAGCCGTCCGGGTAATCCTTAATGTATTCCTCCCAAAGCAATAAACGGGTAACGCCTTCTTTGGCCAGTTCGTGTGTATGGAGCCCGATCAGGCTATTAAAGTGAACTTTGCGGGGATCTGCTTCTTCCGCCAGGGGTTTGCTCAGCCCTGCGATCTCATTGAGTTTACGGTCATCCAGGGCCAGCAGTTCACTAAAGCCTAAGCCTGTTTGACCAAACTTAACCAGGTAGTTAGCAATCGTTTTTCTGTTGGTGCCCGTTTCCCGTGCAATGGATCTTTGTGAAGCTCCGCGCTCCAAAAACAGGAGCAGTTGTCGTACTTTATTCATATTAAGCAGTTTATTTGCCATTCCATTTGGTGATTAGTGTGACCTGATCAAACCTATGAGAAACGGCAGGTTAACCTGCTTAGTGGTATACTTTGGAGCGGAATAAGTGGTATACTATTGCCGGAATGTCAGTCCTTTTACACGCTGACTAATGGAAAAAACATCCTTTCCAGTGATCTTTTAGCAACTATCTTATCTATTGACTGGTCCCTTTTGCAGCGGAATCGCTGGTCCCTTTTGTAGCGGAATGCTGGTATACTATGGAGCGGAATATCCAACTTGTTGGCATGTTATCGAGCCAGCAATAATAAGAGACCCTACAACCCATGCTATCATGGGATTAAAAAAGATTTTCATTCATTTAAGTTCAAATCAGACAATTGAGGTAGGAGTATATTCGAATATTTTTAACATCCTGAACAAAGAGGCAGTAGCCTATGATTTTTGTATTTTAAAACCACAAAACCCAAATCATATTTTATTCCCATTTTTAAAGGTTGGAAATTTTAATAATTTACATGAAGGCCAAGAAGTTTACACTTGCGGCTATCCATTGGGCCTGCCGCAACAATTTATATCTAAAGGAATTGTTTCTACAAAGTATCTGGACACTTCAAATAAAATCAATAATAACGGTGTAGTTACCCCAATGCCTAGAAATCAGGCTTTACTAGATATTACATTAAACAAAGGAAATTCAGGGGGTGCAATTGTAAAAATAGGAGCAACGCCAAATGAAGATGAAGTTGTCGGCATCGCTGATTTTATAATTAATCCAATTGGAGGAAACGCGGAGACTTTAGCTGAACTATTAAAAAAAAGTTCAGGAGGGGCATTCTTAGGCGGAATTGATACTAATCTATTGTTTGCTAATATTATTCAGGTTTTAGACAATTCTTCCATAGGTATTAGCGGATGTGTATCTATTAATCATGCGTTGGATGGATTTGCGAAATTATAGGATTCGGAATTTGAATAGCAGTCTTAGAGCCTAACATTTTTAAAAATCTCTTTATATTTTTAATTGTTATTACATCACCCCTTGAAGTTAAACCATTATCCGTTCT
>JBBRPX010000494.1:0-1522 GCA_038227505.1 Chitinophagales bacterium | reverse complement strand
TTCCGCACTAAAATTACTCCAATTTTTGCTCTCTGAAATTTCTTTTAAAGCATCGGACAGGCTTGAGGTTCCTCCTTCCAAGCCTTTAATCAAGCATTGTTTATAATGCCACTAGATATTCGGACAATAAAATTTAGCATCTAGTTCCTAAACTGTTAAAATAAATAACAGCAACTAGGAATAATAAAGATGAGCACAAAGCAAAAGACGTATACAGCTGAATTTAAGACTAAAGTTGTCTTAGAGTTATTATCAGGAGATCAAACGGTTTCACAGATAGCTTCAAAATATTCATTGATATCGAAAAGCATCCAAAATTGGAAAAAAATGTTTTTAACTAACGCCAGTTTAGCTTTTAATGCGGATGCAGCGGTAGCCGAAATCAAAAAAACGGTTACTGAGCAAGAAAAAAAAATCGACGAGCTTCACCGTCAACTAGGTAAACGCACAGCAGAATTGGAGTGGGCATCAAAAAAGTTACAGAGCTTGGACTTTAAGGAAAAAAGCAGCCTTATAAAGTCTGAGCTATGTGGATTATCAGTACAAAAAAAATGCTCATTGCTTGGTTTTAACAGAAGTAGTTATTATTACCAATCAACACAACTACCACAAAGAAAACTGTTAATATTAAGAGAAATTGATAGTATTTACACAGAAATACCGTTTTTTGGTTACAGAAAGGTTTATCGACAATTAATTGAAAATGGTTTTAAGGTGGGAGTTAATCAAGTGGCGAACTACATGAAAGAACTTGGTTTAAAAGTCATTTACCCCACTAAAAAAATAAAAACAACACTCGCTAATTTAGCGCATAAAAAATATCCATATCTATTAAGAGACATGGATATTAACAAACCTAACCAAGTTTGGAGTACTGATATCACCTACATCAGGGTCAAAGGGGGTTTTGTTTATTTGGCCGCGGTAATTGATTGGTACTCTAAAGCCATATTATCCCATAAAATCTCTAACACTATGGATGAAACTTTGGTTTTGGATGTGTTAAAGATGGCACTAGAAAAATATGGGAAACCAGAAATATTTAATACAGATCAAGGCAGTCAATATACATCGCATAAACATACGCAGTTATTGATTGAGAATGGTATAAAAATCTCTATGGATGGTAAAGGTAGGGCTACAGATAATATTGCTATAGAAAGGTTTTGGAGAAGCGCTAAATATGAAAATATTTACATTCAAGAATATAAAACTATACGTGAGTTAAAAAATGGCGTTGATGACTATATAGTGTTTTATAACCACAAAAGATTTCATCAGTCATTAAAGTATCAAAAGCCCATGAATGTTTATAATTTACAAATTGGTGGGCCTCTTAAAATCGCTGCATAAAGGGTTAATGGGTAGGAAAGAGATTGCAAAATTAATTGTCTGGACAAGTAGTGGCACTATACTATCGTAATAAAAATGCCACTGGCTCCTTGGATTTAATGGGATTTTATTTGGCATATGCTAATGCAAGTCAAACGATTGATGGGCCCATTACTAATCCTGAAAACAC
>JBBRPX010000493.1:0-1522 GCA_038227505.1 Chitinophagales bacterium | reverse complement strand
GTTGAGGGTGTACCAACAGGCACAGTTGCAAGATTAGTTGCGTAATAAACACCTGCAATTCTTGATAAGGGATCAGGCAATACATCAAAAACACAGGCATTATTAGGTGCCTGCGCAGTAATGCCTAAAGATGGAAAATTAGAGTCTCTGAAATTTAAGGTTTCCAGAGTTTCATCTACTTGTACAACTCCCGAAATTCCATCAGGATTTATTGATAATACAATTCCAGTAGTCATAATTTATATTTTTAAGGGTTAATAATTAGTTATATATCAAATTTAGATATTATATTTATAAAAACAAATTTATGCGATTTATAAATCGTTATTTTTTGATTTTAGTTTTAGCCCCCCTTAATTTCTTTGCTCAGAAAGATAATTTCATAGACAGTATAACAAAGGTCTATCATAAAACTACAGTTGATACACAAAAGATAGACCTGCTGAAGCAGGTGGCTGCGCATTTGCATCAGCAAGGTAATTACTCAGAGGCAATTATATATTACCAAAATATTGTACAAAAGCACGTAAAGGAAAATCCGCGCAAAGCATTGGATTGTAAAAACGAAATTGCTTTTGAATATATTTTTATGGAAGATTACGAGCATGCTATTGATTTATTGGAAAAAAACCTTGAAGAGAGTAAAAAAATTGCTTATAAAAAAGGAATGGGGTTTGCCTATCGATATTTTGGGCTGCTGAATATATATACCGGCGAATTTAAAAAAGCAACATCCAACTATTTAAAGGCGCTCGAAATTTGGGAGCAAACAGGCGACTCCAGAAAAATATCGATGGGGTATTCTGACTTGGGAATAAATTTTTACTATCAGGAAAATTTTGAAAAAGCTGCTTATTACTGGGAAAATTGCCTGAAAACAACGCCTGATAAAAATTCGGATGAGTACATAAATAATTGTGCCAACCTGGGTCAGGCATATATCGAACTTAATAAATACGATAAGGCGGAGGAATATTTTAAGAAAACAATAAATTATTACGCAAAGGAAAAAAAATCGTCGCGCTATACAAACGCATTAAGCGGCCTTGGCAATCTTGAATATAAACGAAAGAACTACACTAAGGCGCTGGATTACTATAAAGAAGTGATAAGCTTGCAGGAAGGAAACGTGAGAAGAAATGCAGACCTTGCTATTACCTATTTAAATGTATCGCTTATGTATAGCGAACTAAACAAACCGGCAGAGGCAGTGACATACGGATTAAAGGGATATGAAAAAGCAAAAACTTCGGGCGATAAAAGAGAAATACTGCATTCCTATAATAATCTTAATACGGTGTTTGCCAAAAACGGTAATTTTGAAAAAGCATATGAATTTTCTCAATTATATAACGGGCTTCGGGATAGCCTTAACGATATTGAAAGTCAGAAACAAATAAATGAACTGGATAAAAAATACCAGACCGAGAAAAAAGAAAAGGACAATCAGATTTTAAACAAACAATTAGAAATTCAGCAAATACAGGGTAAGCAGCAAAAACTGTATTTAATAATAACCCTC
>JBBRPX010000492.1:0-1533 GCA_038227505.1 Chitinophagales bacterium | reverse complement strand
GCGGGCTTGTTATTTAATTTTAAATGCTTTTTTACATCTGCCAGTGTAAAATGAGAAATAGCAACAATGTGGTCTGCAGCATCAATTCTTTTCTGTATTTTATTCAATTCTTTCTGTAGCCTTTTTGGGCTCATTTTATTTTCGTGCACCACATTTAAATCATGAATAGTAAAAACAACTTTCACGTTTTTTTTAAATGGGAAATAATTGGTTGCCTGGTAAGTTGTATGCCATACAGTTGTATTCTTAGTTGGCATAAAAAACTTGTGTAAGCCATGCTGTTCTATGTAATGAGCATTTTCACCAAAAGATTTTTCATGTCCCGGACGGACATAAAATTTTAACTCTTCCGTAGTTTCATTTAAAATTTTTTGTACTGCAAGACCAAGCTGCAGGCAATAATGATACAGCCCAGTGTGTTTATATTTCATTCGTTCTGCATCAAAAACAAGTTGCTTTTTTTTTATCATATTGCAGAAATAATTTGTTTTTGAGAAGCAACTTTATCCAACGCTATTTTAATTTCTATGGGCATAATGGCATTAACACAACTGCAAAAACCTTTATCATTTTTACAGGCATTACAATCTTTATCTAACACAAACACCTGCACTTTTGGGCCAAATGGAGCCCATCTGCCTGGGTGCAATGGTTTTATTGGCGGATAAATTCCGAATGCATGTATACCCAACGCCGCCCCCAAATGCAGAGGCCCAGTAGCATTGGCTACGATGCCATCACAATTTTTTAAGAGAGCTATAAACTGCCCAAGTGGCAAATGGCCGGCAAGGTTAATTACGGGTTTGTTAAGTCCATCTATAATATTTTGAACAAATGGTTTTTCTTTTTCAACCCCTGATAAAATAATATTATATTTTTCTTCCTCCAACATATTTATCAATGCAGTAAAATGCTCAATTGGCCACTCTCTTGAACTGCCCTGAGATTTTGGATGAATAACAATATTAAATTTATCGTGCTTTAAAAGTTGTTGATATTGTAGCTCTAACGGTGGTATGTTTTGAAGACCAACATAAGTTTGAAGCGCTGCAATAGTGTATGTTTTAGTGATGCCAAGCGGTACAAGCAATTGTAAGTTTAATTGTGCTTCGTGCAACAGGGAAGTTTTTCTGCGCAAGGGTACAAGTTTATTGCAGGTGATCCAATGATAAATTCTGCTCGTTGTTCCAATGCGCATTGGTATCCTTAATTCCCTGGCACGCCGTGCTACTTTTTTATTTGTCCTTACGTGTATAATTGCCTCTGGCTTTAAGCCGTCTATTAATATTTCTTTTAAAAAAAAATCTTCTTCGTCAATAAATTCATCTACAAAAATACAAGCATCAACCAAAGCCTTTGTATACTTTTTACCCAGTACTGCAATTTTAATTTCAGGGAAAGTTGCTTTTAATATACCTGCCATGGGTAACATTAATACCATGTCGCCAATTCCATCATTGCGGCTTAGTAATATATTTGCAGGTATCTTCATTGTCATTATTATTGCTCCGCAAAATAAGATTTTTAAAATGG
>JBBRPX010000491.1:0-1533 GCA_038227505.1 Chitinophagales bacterium | reverse complement strand
GCAAGTATGATGTTTTAATTTAGAAACATTAAATAAATATCTTGGCATTCCAGTAACCAGAATCGTTTATGCTTTTGACTAAATCAATAAAATAATTGATATTAATCAATTTCTAATATGACTTTACTCATGTGATTCATTTTTATTTCAGCTAATACTTAAGTATAGAAGATTAAAAATCTTAATTAAGTTTTAAGTAAATTTTTTCAAAAGAATTACTTGACAGCTGAAACATATTAATTTAGGCCACTTTCTTATTAAAATAATCAAAGATATTGGTTGTAACTGAAACAGAGGCTTGAATCTTTCTTTTTATTGCTCCAATAGTTAAAGAAAAAACTGCTTTAATTTCAGCTAATAAATTATAGGAAAAAAAGGACATAAATACATGATTATCAATAGTTTTGTCCTTTGTACACTGGCAACTTCTTAACCCAAGATTTTGACTACAATCTCTGAATACCGTTTCAATTTTCCACCTTTGTTTTTTGCCATTGATAATGTCCATCACGGATAAATTAATACTGGTACTAACAATATAAAAGCACTTTTTTTCTTCGGCTCGATAACTTGGTTTAACTTTTACTATTTTACAAATCCCATAAATTTTATGTTCTAAAATCAGTGACTTTGTATATAAACCCTTATGATATCTATATCCTGTAACTTCTACATCAGAAAAACATTCTTTTAGCTGTTTACCTGACCATGAGCCTGTTCTTTTTGGTTTCGATATAAATGCTATACCTTTTTCATCAAGAAAATTTATTAGAAACTCATGAAAAAAATGATTATCCCCTTTAACACTGCTGAGTCTGGTATATTTTAAACAATTTTCGATTAAATTTATACTTTCTATTATTAAATCAGGTTTCTTAGTCAGCCTTTTTAGCCCAATAACCTTGGTGTTATTACCTTTTACTCCTATCATAACCAAATATTCTATCCCTTTAACACCCCTTTTTTGAGAAGAACAAAAGACATTTCTTGTTTCAGTTTTTGTATTATTTTCTCTTAAAACTACAAAGGAATCTAAAATTGTGGAGGATAAATCATCTAAATTCTTTATTTCTTCATCAAAAATATTTTCATAATTTAATAAGCCAAATTCATCGTTTATGAATTCAGATACCTCTAAAACACTTATTCCTGCTTCGCTTGCTATTACTTTTAGCTTAGGCTCCTTTACTGATTTTATTATTCCCAAACTATATGACATAAATGTCGTAACCTTTGTATTATCTGAGTGTTTATCAATCTTTCTTTCTAAAAAGTACTTCTCTAATGAAAATTTTTTTGCTATATTTAACATGGTTGTTTGTAAGTCCCTAAATTTTTATAATTTATACTTACATTTTAATCACAACCAGTATTTCAGCTATAGCATACTGTTACAACCATCTCTATCACTAATTTATATTTTTATTTAATTCTTTTGTAGTTAGATTTAGAGCTGGTTTGTGATGAGAAACACATTAAAAAGTAATAAATTAATCCCGTGAATAGTAAAACTTTATTTATTTTATTTTTGTT
>JBBRPX010000490.1:0-1546 GCA_038227505.1 Chitinophagales bacterium | reverse complement strand
ACAATGAATCCTTATCATTATTTCCAGAAACATACATTATAGAATCGCTAATAACAAATCCTTGACAACTTTGAATAGAATGATTGGATGTACTGTACACTAACGTATCTGAATAAATATTTCCTTGATGATTAATTTTATAAATATTTCCAGATAGGGTCATGTAATAAAATGACTGATCAATTTTACTATAGCATAATCGCGCAGCATAGTTTTGAATTGTCATTATTTTGTTTACACTGATATCAAAAAATAATGGGGTAGGTGTTTGTGCATTTGATTGAAGGCAAAATGTGATTAAAAGAATTGTAATTGCTTTTTTCATGATTTAATTGATACTTTAAATATCAAGATAAGAATAATTTTTAAAAGCTATTTATAAATTGAATTATCCGACAAAATTCACTGCGGAAACTTTCTATATAGTTCTCTTATTGTTAAAGTCGATTAGGGCAATCTTCTAAATAAAAATATTCTGCTCATATAAAAAAACCTTAAGTATATAATACACCTTTGAATTATTCTGTCTTAAATATTTTGCCAACACTTAAAAAAACTAACGAATCCAGTAATAATCAAAATCGTAAATCTTATTGTTATCCATAAGTGCTTAATTATTTTTTCCTTACCCACTTTGGGCAAATTAAAGGACAACCTTATACGGAGAGGTCTGTTCAGCAATTCTTTAAGGATGCGGTGATACGTAGTGGAATTCGAAATACGGAGGCTAGTCCGCATTGGTTGAGGCACAGTTATGCGACGCATATTATGGAGATGGGCACCAACTTGAGTGATTTGCAACAACTTTTAGGACATAAGAGCTTACGAACCACCGAGATTTATACGCACATTAGTTCAACTAATTTCAATCGAATTGTTAGTCCATTTGATACCTTACCAGAAATTAAGGATTTAACCAGTTTACCTGACCAAGACAAAAAGGATTATATTTGAAAACGAAACAACCTTCGCAAAGCCAACAACTAAGTTTATATTAACACGCAACAGTTGAGCGCCAATAAGACGTTATACGCCAAAAGCACAAGTCCTATTCTAAGTCTACGTTTCATTAAAAGCACGCGGCAATAATTTTATTTTTTCATTCTATTACCAGACGTTGCACTGGAGTAAAATTTCATTCTCTATTTGTTTTGTTGCCGCTTTTTTGGTTAAAAGAAATTCTCCATTCTAATCGCTAGTAGTTTTATTCTTTAAAATTTGGAAGAATTATTTTATTATTTCATTCTTATATTATTTTCGATTGAATTCGCTATTGTGTGCTTTCGGCGTATAACATGCGTTTGCAGCAATGCCTATGATTTGAGTTCCAAAAAAAGTTTTGAGTTGAAATGATGTAAAAAAAACAAGCACATAAATTAAGGAGAAAAATTGTTTTATGGTGTGCTTGTTTTTTTTAGCTTTACAAATAAAGTTTCGAGGTTGGAGGTGGCACTGCTGCAACCGCTTGAACGTTATACGCCAAAAGCACAAGTCCTATTCTAAGTCTACGTTTCATTAAAAGCACGCGGCAATAATTTTATTTTTT
>JBBRPX010000489.1:0-1546 GCA_038227505.1 Chitinophagales bacterium | reverse complement strand
TCGCATTGAGTAAAGTAATGCTACCAAAATTAATGGTTGAACTACTAAACGCTCCAGTAATATAAACATTACCACTCCCATCCGAAACGACACTTTTGCCCTCATCATTGGCAGAACCGCCTGCACCCTTTGCCCAAAGAGCATTGCCTGATGAATCATACTTTACTGTAAAAATATCAAATAACCCCGGGTTTAGGTTGTTTAATGTAACAGCACCAAAAGTAATAGCAGGACTGCTAAAACGGCCTGTTATATAAAGATTACCGTTGGCATCTGCAAAGCTAATTCCTCTATCATCATTTGTACCTCCCGCTTGTTTAGCCCAAAGCACATTTCCTGATGAGTTATATTTTACTATAAAAATATTGGCATATCCTGCATTTGTTAGTGTAGTGCTGCCAAATGTAATGACAGGGCTTGTAAAAGTTCCGGTTACGTATACATTCCCATTTGCATCTGTACTAACGCTGGAACCAAAATCAACATCCAAGCCTCCTGCACTTTGTGCCCATTGCCAGTTTTGTGCCGTAGACTGAATAGTAAGCAGGAAAGAAAGCATTAGAATAGATGTCAAGATCTTTCTCATAATGTGAATGAATTATTTTATTACTGACAATTTTTTCGTTTCAGAATAATATTCGGTGTCAAACATAAGTAAATAAAGTCCGGCATTCACCTCATTTTGTTTTTCATCAGTTGCATTCCATTTCAATTCATTTAGTCCGGAAGGCAGCACTTCATTGCAAATTGTTTTTATTAATCTTCCTGTCATGTCATAAATTCTGATTGAAACTTTTTCGGATTGATTTAGAGAAAAAGCAATTGTCGAGAACTCGCTGACAGGATTAGGATATATATTTATTGCAGATGACTCATCATCTGAAATAGATCCTGTATCAGCCATACGATGATTGTGACAATAACTTGCGCATGCCATTTTACAACCCCAACTTGTCGGAAAACAACCATAACCAAGTACATTGCATTTGCATGATACAACTGTTTCGGGAGCTGGTGGTTGTGGATTTGAATTTCTTTGTTCACATCCGTCAAGATTTACAAGCCATACATCTTGTGCTCCACCATGATTACCGTGTACGTCACCATTATTTGATTTGGAAGAGCCCGCCATTAAAAGACTATGATTGTTTTCTTCAACAACACTATTGATTCCATCAAATTTATTCCCTCCAAAGCGTTTTTTCCAAAGCAGGTTTCCGGTTGCATCTATTTTTCCTGCATAAGCATCCCATGTGCGAAGTGGCGCACCTTCATTCGGACCGATAGCACCTACAATTGCAAAACCTCCATCATGGGTTTCGATGAGATTAAATCCGGCAGCAGTATCAGTAGGGTTTCCGAAAAAGCTTTGCCATAAAATATTTCCATTGTTCGCCACATCAATTTTAAATGTCCATACATTGAAAGCGGTATTTCCAATTACGTCTCCATCCGTTGAGCCCGTATGCCCTGTGAGCACTGCATTTCCATCTGATGAAATTATCATTGCATTGCAATCATCGGATTTTGATCCGCCATATTTCCG
>JBBRPX010000488.1:0-1555 GCA_038227505.1 Chitinophagales bacterium | reverse complement strand
CAACAAAAAGCTTTTGAAGCGGATATTATTATTGATGAAGTATTGCGTTATCGCAAGCATCAAAAGCGTATTGGCACACGAAAATTGTTAGAAGAAATGCAAGATTTTTTAGCTGCACATCATTTTCAAATAGGCAGAGATGCTATGTTTGATTTATTGGCAGAGCGTGGCTTGCTGGTTACTAAACGTAAGCGAAGAGGATGTATAACAACGCTCTCAAAACATCGTTTTAAGAAGTACCCGAATATCATTCGTGATTTTATTCCAATAGGCCCAAATCAGTTATGGGTAAGCGATATCACCTATATTCATTTACCCAATGGCTTTGCCTATTTAAGTTTGATAACAGATGCTTACAGCCGAAAAATTGTAGGCTTTTATCTGAGCAAAGATTTAACTGCACAAGGCCCATTACAAGCATTAAAAACGGCTCTAAAGGCAAACTTTAACATTACAGGATTAATCCATCATAGCGACCGTGGTGTACAGTATTGCTGCGATGCATATGTAAAAACATTGAATGATAAAAAAATAAAAATTAGCATGACTGAAAATGGCGACCCTTTAGAAAACGCTATTGCCGAAAGGGTAAACGGAATCTTAAAAGGCGAACTTTTAGAAGAAGTGTTTCCTGATTTTGAAACAGCCCAGCGTGAAGTTGCTGTTGCTTGCAGCACATACAATCACCTAAGACCACACGGTAATATTGATAATCTTAAACCCGCCCAAGCTCATCAACAAAGCGGTGAAATAAAGAAACGATGGAAAAATTATTGGCAACCTAAAAAAGAAAAGGAGGTAAGTATGATGTAGGTTTTCTTAGGCATTGGGTGTTCTAAAGTATATCCAAAAAAAGCCAAGCTGTTACACTTGGCTTTAAAAACGATATACTTCGTCACACACTGGTTTAATTCCTAATAGGTTGCACCTCTGCAGAGCCTATTTCCGCTTTCGCCAGTAATGCAAAATTATAAATTGTAAACGGTATTCAGGATTAAAATAAATCTGTAAACTTGTAGCAGGATTTTTAACTAAAATGTGTAAACTTTTTTCAGGACGAGACAGTGATTTGTTCGTTTCTAAATTCTAACGGTGGTTATTTGTTTGTTGGCGTAAACGACAACAAACAAATAAAAGGATTGCAAGACGATTTTTCTTTAGCACAACCAAAAGGAAAAGACCCGAAAGATTATTTTTCATTACAAGTTGACAAACTTATTAGAGAATATTTCAAAGGCATTGCAAGTAATATCAGCGGAGAATTTATAATTGTTGACAGCATAGAAATATTTGTGTTCAAAGTTTTCCCAAGCAAAAACAAACCTATTTTCATTCAAGGACAAAATGGAAAAGAGTTTTATGTTCGTTTGACAACATCTTGTGAACCTTACACTGACATTGAAGAAATTGCTACTTACTGCATAAACCATTGGGGTCACCAATAAATGTAAATTACTTCGTGGCCAGTTTCTGCTGACTTGAAACAGTATCGCTTTGTGGCGAAAGCGGTACTACAGCTAAAAAAGATACACACCCAATTTAAAAGAAGCTTTTT
>JBBRPX010000487.1:0-1557 GCA_038227505.1 Chitinophagales bacterium | reverse complement strand
AGAAACAATAGTTTTTATGGGACAAGTAAGATTGTAAGCATACTTGCAATTCTTGTTATACCAATAATGATGACAATTCTTGGCGTGAAAAATCAATCAAATCTAAATATCCATTATTATGGATTTATTTATTCAATTGCCTATTGTTTCTATGCATTGTTTGAGGAATATGGATGGAGAGGATATTTGCAAGAAGCACTTCATTCACTTAAATTGTTTCAGAAAATTATTGTAATTTCAATTCTTTGGTACATTTGGCATCTCAATTTTTTAATTCCTGAAATTACCTTAAGACAACATCTACTTCATTTTCTATTTATTGTATTAGGCACCTTTGGATTGATTAAAATAACTGACAAAACCAAGTCAATCATCTTTGCTACTGCTGTACATTTAAGTTTTAATTTAATGACAGCCGTAAATGGAGAGTTTAATAAAAGGTTTATTGTTTTAGTATCGGCTATAGTTGTTTGGATAATTCTTTTAACTGTAAATGATAAAATTTTAAAGAAGAGATTTAATACTAAAAAGGCATACTGATAAAGTACTGCCACCAACAAAAGTATTGCTGCAATTGGGGCAGGACGGAAAAACAATCAGCAGCAGTGCATATCCAAGCTTTATATCCGGCGGACGGAATTCTGTTGGGCATTAGTTCTTAACTTCAAATTTTAATTATAATTTAGCTTCAGTTCCGGGCGGACAGTTGGTCAATTCCCCAACTGCAGCAATACTCGAACGTTGGTAGCAATTTTGAGACAGACAGCGATGAAATCAACTTAAAATCGGTATTTGACACTAATCAGATATCGATTGAAAATGAACACTGAAATAACGAACAAACGATGATATATAAATATCTTTCATTCTGCTCATTTAGCATTGCAGTAGCATTTATTTCTTTCATAGTAGGAATGACAATAGGCTCGGTTTTACGAAAAACAGACTTTTATAAAAATGAACTATTAAACTTAGATTTTGTAAAAAGTAAAAATATAAACAAGATTATTGGAATTAGCATTTTTAAGTGGATTATAAAAAATACATTCTTTAAATATTTTAATCAAAAAATAAAACTGAAAAAGAAAATTGAAAAAATTGACTTAAATAAATTACGTGATGAAATGACAAATTCTGAAATTAATCATTTAATAGGATTTGTTTTTGTAACAATTTTTGCGTTAGTAAAATTTTACGAAACTGAATATATTTTTGGTATGACAATGATGACGGTGAATATATTAATGAATTTATATCCATCTTTATTGCAACAGCAGAATAAAAGACGAATTGATAAATTGATAAAAAAACTGTAGCTAACAGCAGTTTGGCAAAATGGCGGGTTCAGTGCTAAATTCAAGTTCAGTTCTTCGATTGAAGTTTTGTGCAAAACTGAACGGAAGTGCTTCTAATTTTCGTAACTGTTTAGGTAGGCAAATTAAAGCCAATTATCTGACAATCAGCAAGTTACTAATTTTTCTAATTTATGAGTTAAACTAAGCAAAAATCTTAATGTGCTGATAATCAACTACTTGACTTTTAGACATTAAATACTTT
>JBBRPX010000486.1:0-1561 GCA_038227505.1 Chitinophagales bacterium | reverse complement strand
CCGTCCCCGCCTACGATAGCATCAAAAAAGCTGAACGCATCCCGGTTCTGTACGATGCTGTAATCTCTCCCCACTACGCCCAATACGGTATTGTTATCGGTGCGCATGGTAGCATAGTAGTTAGGAACGGCAATGTCCATACCTGTTATTAATTCCCCTGCATTTCCTACTGTCATTCCCTTGCTTTGGGTAAATAGGGGTGATTTTATAACCTCGTAGTCCAACCCTGCAAATTGCAATGCTTCCTTACTGGTGGGGTAATCTTGTACGATTTGCCCTAATCCGTGCCATGCTTTTTCTTTTACAGAAAAGAAACTGTGTTGCTGTTTGCCTTCATTGAAATTAATATTGTGTGCCATGATTTTTAATTTTTAATTTTTGAAAATGATTTAAAAACGGGCATCAGCATTTTACCAATGCCCCGTTGATTTTGTTCTAAAATGGTAAGTCGTCCGCTGTTACGGCATCAACTGCTGCATTAACCATAACGGGTGTTTCATCATTTGCTTTTGCCTTCCCATGCAGTTTAATAGTGTTTACATGAAAAGTAAGGCTGGCTTTAGCTTCGCCTTCTTTACCTGTGTAAGCACTTACGCCAATGCGGCCCCGCAATTCTGTCAGTGTGCCTTTGGTGAGGTATTGGGCAACGGCAGGATTTACCCAATAATCGCATTGCACATAGGTTACAATTTTTGTTACCTCGTTGCTGCCTTTCGCTTTGTAGTTGTCATTAATGGCTACATTAAAATTTACTACCTGTTTGTCGTTTTTAACGGTGGTTACTTTTGCATCACCTGTTAACCTTGCTGTAATTTCCATGATTTTTATTTTTAAGATTAGAAAATGAGTGTGAGGTTATTATCCTTCATTTCAGCAGCACGTTTTTCTGGCGTGTGCTTTTTAACCAGGTAATAAACCATAATATCTGCCTGTTGATAAATAACCCAAGCAGATAAAAGGGATTTTGAACGACTTGCCTTTTTCATGTGTTGAATTTTCCACGAAAGCCACATTAACATTGAAAGCTGTTGTGTTTGCATTCGATTATTTTTTGTGAATGATTGTTTAACTCGGCATACGCCTCGTTCGTTCTAATCGTAGCAACCCAGCCTTGAAACAGTATTTGGGAAAAGCAAGGTTTTTGTAAAAAGAATACTACCCCACAGATATTTTCTGCGAAGCAGGCCAAAACAGGGTGGAGATTGTTTTTGCAAAACCAGTGGCAACCGAAGTGGGAACGCAGGGAAGACCTTGCTTTTTCAAAATGCTGTCAAGAAATTTGCGACAGATATGGATGAATGAGTATTACTAAATCAATAATTGATAAATCATTAAAAGATGATCTCTTAAAAGGGGCTTAAAGTATCTTCTATAGAAATCTGCAGAAAATATTTGCAGTATCTATTTCAAGCATCTTTGAATTGTGGTTGGTGAGGTACAAGCCAATCTCAATTCTCAATTTCATTACCCGGTGCAGTTCTCCCGGATTATTTTCCGCAGGCTTAAAATAAATAAGACGGGTGTGAATGTGGTGTATGGAGGATATCAATGGCTGGATGAT
>JBBRPX010000485.1:0-1566 GCA_038227505.1 Chitinophagales bacterium | reverse complement strand
GTGGAACAACCTTTGCCCAGGACTGGACTGCCGAAGTTGACTCCATGCCGCTCCATGCTCAGGCAGCAGGCTGTATTGATTTCGTTTTACCACTTAACAAAATTCCTGCTCAGTTAAAAAGCCTGGCTGTTGAACTTAAAACTTAGAATCGATTTACAAAAACGAAAGTTTTAATTGAAGATTAAATTCTTCTTCATCTATCTTTGAAAAGAAAGGTTTTCAAAAATGGCTTAGAATTTCTTTACTGGCTAATGCGGCTGTTACACTTAAATATCTTGCCTTTATTTCTAAACAACATTTTCGGAAAGGTAATTGCTGCTTGCATTACTGTGGACAATTACATTATCGACATCCTTGTTGATGCTTGCAATTAAATTCAGAAAAAATAATCACTCAAAGTTCTAAACCAAATTGAAGTTGTATTATTTATTTTATTAAAAAAGTCGGTAACGGTTATGCTAAAATGATATTAAGAAATTAAGTATGTTATTGCAGATAGATTTTAAAAGTAGATGAAAAATGCAGGTGTTATAAAATTAAAAAAATGGCAACAACAAGCGATAATACAACCACATTAGAATATGCTCACGCAACAAAGACGGAAGAAATTGCTAAACTACTTGGTGTAAATATTAAAACAGGTTTATTAGAAAGTAGCATTGATGAAAGAATTAAAAAGTACGGCTTAAACAGTTATGCTGAGCAAAAGCAAAAAAGTATTTTGTTGATTTTATGGCAACAATTTAAAAGCCCTATAATATTATTGTTGGTGGTAGCAGCAGGCTTTTCTTTTTTTAATAAAGATTGGATTGAAGGGTTTTCCATTATTGCGGTAATTTTTATTACCGCAGCGTTAGGTTTTTTTATGGAATTGCAGGCCCGTAATTCTATGAAGGCATTAAAGGAAATGGACATAAGTATTTCAAAAGTATGGAGAGACGGTGCTGTTAAAGAAATAAAATCTGAAAGAATTGTGCCTGGCGATGTGTTGGAGTTAGAAGCCGGCGATATCGTTATGGCCGATGCAAGGTTAATGGAAGTAAATCAATTTGAAGTGGATGAGTCTGCACTTACGGGAGAATCTTTACCGGTTGAAAAAAATATTGATATTTTAGAAAGGGAGGTTGCCCTTGCTGATAAAATAAATTCAATATTCAAGGGTACATCTGTTGTAAAAGGCAATGCAAGGGCAATTGTGATTGGCACAAGTCTTCAAACTGAATTGGGAAAAATTACCGAGTTGGTAGAAACCGCAAAGCAGGATGATACTCCACTAGAAAAAAAACTACGAGGTCTTACAAAAATATTAATGCTGGTTACGGCTGTATTTGCAAGTATATTTATTATTACAGGATTATTGCAGGGCAAACAGTTTTACCTTATTGTAGAAACAGCGTTAGCATTGGCTGTGGCTGCAATACCTGAGGGGCTGCCTGTAGTAAGTATTATTGCACTTACTTATGGCATGTTGAGGCTGGCAAAGAAAAATGTACTTATAAAAAGACTTGCATCTGTAGAAACACTGGGTGGGATTAATACCATTTTTACAGATAAAACGGGTACACT
>JBBRPX010000484.1:0-1582 GCA_038227505.1 Chitinophagales bacterium | reverse complement strand
TAACAGTGCTGTGGACTACACAACAGGCAAAAGAACCAGCCAGTCTGTTAACCTTGATGGTAACCATAGCATATCCGGTTATTTTGGATATGGGTTTAAATGGAAAAAGCCAGGCCTTCATATCAACTTTAACGGGCAGATAAGCCAGGGAACAAATGCAGGTATTGTGAACAATGTGTTGAATATTACAAAAAACGGTAATTATACACTAGGTGATTGTTAAATAATAAGTAGTACATTTGGAAAAACTATTTTTCATGTTTAGCGATGATGAATTACAAAAAAAGTTCAGTTCTGTATTACCGTATTTAGATGAAAGTACAGCACGTTTATATCTGGGTAGCGAGGCTCAGATTTTAGGCAGGGGTGGAAAGCAACGTGTTGCAAAATTGGCGGGGGTAAGCAGGGTTAGAATAGATAAAGGCATTTCTGAAATTACAGATAAAGCATTAGATAAAAATGCGCTATCTCACAGAATACGAAAAGTTGGCGGCGGTCGTAAAACACACAGACAAAGTCAATCTGGTTTAATGGATGCGTTGGAATCAATCGTTAATCCACATACACGTGGCGATCCGATGAAAGTACTTTTGTGGATTAGTAAAAGCTTAAGAAATATTGAAGCTGCATTGAAAGAAAAGGGCTATTCAGTGAGTTATGTAACTGTAGGGGATTTGTTAAAGTCACTGGGGTATAGTTTGCAGGCAAATAAGAAAACTGAGGAAGGTGGTAAAGACCCTGACAGAAACGAACAATTTGAGTTTATTAATAAAATAGCTACGACTTTTATGGCTGAGAATTCTCCCGTGATATCGGTAGATTGTAAAAAGAAAGAACTGATTGGAAACTTTAAAAATGCAGGCGCAGACTGGTTTCCAAAGGGAAACGCTCCCGAAGTAAATGTGTATGATTTTATAGATAAAGAATTAGGAAAAGCAGTTCCTTATGGCGTTTATGATATAGCTAAAAATGAAGGCTGGGTAAGTGTAGGTATCAGCAAGGATACTGCTTCATTCGCGGTAAACAGTATAAGGAATTGGTGGAAGGAAATGGGGAAGGAAAAATACCCTTTAGCGGATAAACTTTTGGTGACGGCAGATGGGGGCGGCAGTAACAGTTCTAGAAGCAGGTTATGGAAAACGGAACTACAAATATTAGCATCAGAGACAGGGATGGAAATACACGTTTGTCATTTTTCGCCGGGAACAAGTAAATGGAATAAAATAGAACATAGAATGTTTTCGCACATAACCAAAAACTGGAGGGCAAAACCGTTAGAAAGTCTGGAAGTGATTGTAAATTTAATAGCAAATACTACCACCCAAAAGGGGCTGATTATAAAAGCAAAAGCTGATAAAAATGAGTATGAAAAAGGAATTAAAATTGATGATGAAACATTACAGAATATCAATCTAACCAACAAAGAATTTAGAGGAGATTGGAATTACAAAATAACACCATAAATGTATCATTTAATATTTAACAAACACTTAGTTCTTTACAGGAATTTTATAACAGCGTAAACAATGGCACAACTGCCACCAGGTATGCACTTAACTACTCTGCTTTAAAAGACGCAGCC
>JBBRPX010000483.1:0-1589 GCA_038227505.1 Chitinophagales bacterium | reverse complement strand
AGAAGAGATTGAAGTTCCTGAAGATCAGGATGATTATGAAGAAGATTCAGATGAATTGGAAGATGAGGATAGTACACCAGGTTACGATAAATCTTAGCTTAAAAAATTTTCTGAAATAACGCAATAGTAAACTTTTTCAGTAATGACTAACCTCAAACGCAAGAGCAAAAATAATTAGAGGCTGATTGGAATACTTTTTGAAATAAATTATTAAAATCTTTCTCCTGAAATAGTTTTAAAGTCTGATAAAAAGAGGCTTTTAGTTCTATTGAGATCTCCTGAATAATAAAAAACCCAGCTAAAGCCAAATTTATTCTTTCATTCACATAGTCATAATCATTGCGATAGAAGACTGAGAGGCTAAGATAACTCTTTAAAAGTTTGAAAAATGACTCTATTTTCCATCTGCTTTTATAAAGCTGTAAAATCTTTGCAGAGCTTAGTTCAAGGTTATTCGTAAAGAGAAAAAATAACTTTCTATCAAGTAAATTATCTCTATTATTGGCTATACCTACTATTTGACCTGAAAGACCAAATACTTTTACAAATTCTGAGTTTAAAAAGCTTTGATAACGGTGATAGTAATAAAAATCCCCATTGTAAGATGTTGAAAAAAGCTCTTTCGCCTTTTGTTTGATATTATTTGACTCTACAACCCTACCTTTAGGGCATCTGGTGACAACTTTTATATTTAATTCAGATAGCTTTACGATAATTTCTTTGTTAAAAAAAGCGGCATCAAAAAGCATTGTATCAATGTTCAAACCCTCTTTAATTAAATATTCAATGCTTCTGATAAAAATATCATTTTTTGTAAGGTATTGTTCATCTTCATCAGAGTAAACTTCACTTATCCAGTAATCAAATAATACTGGATATATTTTACCTTCACTTTCAAAGCAGATAAACATTAATACAAGGCAATTCTGGTAGCAGTGCTCATTATAATCATAAATAGGATTATACGGATACACAAACTCATTCCCGTGAGCTGGAACCAGCATGAAATCAGCTATTAAATTACCTTTACCTTTGTTAACCAGTGATTTTATTGAATGAAAATTTAAACCAAACGCTTTTATTGTCTGGTCATAGCCTTTCTGGCTTAATCCTGAAGCTTTTTTTATATCATCTTTACTTAATTTATTTTTTGTTTTTTTAAAAAGCCTAATAGTAATTCTGATTTCATTATGGTATCCTCAACTTAGTTATAATTGCGTTTGGGTAGTGTAACATAAGGCTATGCCTTTTCATTACTTACCCTTACTATTTTTTTTAAGCTAAGATAAATCCTAATATTATTTTTTTTCTTAATCACGCCTATCCTTTAATCCCAAAAACCCTGTTCAAAACAATAATTATATTATGTTGCCGAAAAGTTCAGTGCCGTAGAATAAAAGTTGATAGATATAATTTTTCATTCAAAGTATGATAGATAATGTAATCCTCTTCATGGATAAATATTGGTTTTCATATTGTTAGCCACCTTTTTAAAGGGATTGATCAGAGTAATTAATTTTAAGGAGAAATAAATGAAACCAGTTAAAAAGCTCAGCCTATTAGTAATAACTTCACTGATAATGTCATGT
>JBBRPX010000482.1:0-1592 GCA_038227505.1 Chitinophagales bacterium | reverse complement strand
CCAAACAATTGCATAGTCAATTCCAAAATAGTCATGAACTATACGATTTCTAAATCCTCTAATGCGGTGCCAGTCAATAGTTGAGTGACTGTCTTTATAGCTGTCCGGTAATCGATTTGCAGCTTCTCCAATTATTTCAAAGTTTGCCCGGAACCGCTGCTGAATAAAGATATAAAAGTACAAGTTAACAAAAAAGTTGAGCGATGCTTGTCCAGCCAAGATGAAGATGATAGCGATAAAATGTTCATTGCTCCAATGTCTGGCCAGCCTTGCAGCAAACCCAATGTTATAAGCGGTTTTTGTCATTCTAAAATCTTTTCAATTGCTTTGTCATTGGCCTTAAGAAAGTCAGAAAATAAATTTGGTACTGAAATATCTGGAGTTAATGAACCTTCCATATTTTTCCAGTTTTCCCAATATTTAGTAGAATATGTAACTCGCATATTTAGATTTGGCAATTCGAAACTTTTAATCTCTCCAAAGTGATTTATATTTCCGCCTGTAGGCTCTCCTACAAATGTTGCATTTGTTGTCCTCTTTAACTCAATTGCGTTCATTAACGATGAGGACATAACTTTTTGTCCTATCAAAACAAAAAAACTATTTTTAGTATTCAAATCACTTTCTTTAATAGCTTTTATGAATGGTTTTAGTATGGCCGAATTACCGCCACCATTAAATCTCAAATCTAAAATTAATTTTTCAGGTCTTTTTCCATTAATAACCTCAAAAAGTCTTTTATTAAACGCTGCAAATGATTCATTCTCACTTTCAGCACAAGTCCTATAATTGAAATAGAGTACCTTATTTATTTCATTATATTTAAACCAGTAATTACTTAAATTACTATAAGCTAAAAGCTGGTTATAAGGCTCTGCATATTTCCAATTTGTAATAATCTCTTTTTTAATTGAACTAACTGTGGTAATTATTGTGTCACCTTGTGGCGATAAGAGACTGAATTTTACTTCCTGATTTTTTTTGATTACACCAAGTCCTTGTAGAACGGAAGTATTATTTAAATAAAATGTTTCAAAGAATGTAGAATATGAAAGATTGTCCTGTTTGATAATCGTTTTCAATAAGGAAGTGATTTCTCCACTAAGTACATCATTTATAGATAATACTTTAAACAGCAAATATTTTGTATTCAAACTATCTGTTACAGTAATTGCAATCCCTTCGTCAAAAATTTTAAACTGAAAAGGAAGGTAGAATTCGGCATTAGGAAACATTATAGTATGTTCATCTTCAATTAAGGCGTTTACTTTTAACAATCTAACAATAACCTGTTCTTTATTTAGTGTTGTTATTTCAGAAATCAAAGTATCGAGTTGCTGATTAAAAATCTCTTTCGATATTTTTGTAAATGGATTTTTGTGTTTATTGGAAATCGTCTTGCGATACAACTCTACGTCAGAGACAACCTTGTCTTGTGAATATGCAAGTTGAAAAAATACAGTAAATAGAAAAAAGAAAATTACACTTTTAGGTGTTTTCATAAAATTGCTTATAACGTGCAGGGCTTTGCGTTGGGCTGGACATTTTAATGTCCAGCCCCGGAACCGCTGCTGACTAAAGTTAATGATGTT
>JBBRPX010000481.1:0-1596 GCA_038227505.1 Chitinophagales bacterium | reverse complement strand
TCTATTGAAGTCAAAGGAAACATAACAGTCAATGAATCTTTAATTGCCAGTGAATTAGCAATAAATAACCTGGGACTTGGGAGTGTCAATAATTTTGTGTAAACTCTCCATTAATTAAATAATAATTTTTTTGTTTCCCTTTCCCAATTTTCAAATTAGTTAAAATGGCAGGCGTGTCAACGGGTTTAAGCGTAGCGGCCCTTGACACAGGCTGACCTTTTAACGGACAATAATCCTTGAAAGGGAAATTATACATATTTAGCAATCCTTTCTTCAAAATGAATAATAAGCTCATTAATAATCTGGTTCCAGTCTCTGCACCTTAACTGCCATTTTTCCATACAATTTACAGTAGCGAGGTAAAGCACCTTTAACAATGCGTCATCAGTAGGGAAATTACTTCTTGTTTTAGTATGCTTTCTGAGCATCCTGTTAAAGCCTTCAATTGGATTGGTTGTATAAATCAACTTTCTGATTTCATTGCTATAGCTGTAGAAAGTGGAAAGGCTGTCCCAGTTATCGTACCAACTTTTTACGGCATATGAATATTTTCCGTTCCATTTTTTTGCAAAATCATCTAATGCAGTCAAGCCCTCTTCTTCATTAACCGCTCTGTAAATAGTTTTCATATCTAAACAGAATTCTTTTAAATCCTTATAACTGACAAACCGGCAACAGTTCCTGACATGATGAACAATACATCTTTGTACCTTTGCCAGAGGAAATGCTGTCTTTATTGCACTCTCAAATCCGGTTAAACCATCAATACAGGCGATAAGAATATCTTTTACTCCCCTGGTCTTTAGATCATTGAGTACCGATAACCAGAACTTCGCTGATTCGTTCTCAGAAAGCCAGATCCCCAAAATGTCCTTTTTACCATCAACCCCAATACCCATTACGATATGGGCGCATTTCTGGGCATAAGAACCGTCTGTTTTTACATTGGCATTAAAACCATCAAGATATACGGCTGTATAAAGGTCCTGCAACGGACGGTTCTGCCATTCTTTAACCACCGGGATAATTTTATCAGTTATCTTTGAGATGGTTGCTGCCGATAAATCCACTCCGTACAAGTCATTCATCGCTTGATTAATATCCCTGGTGGTCATTCCCCGGCCATAGAGCGAAAGGATCTTATCTTCAATTGATGAAACGTCGCTTTGTCGTTTCTTTACCAACACAGGTTCAAATTCCGATTGCCTGTCACGGGGAACTTCAAGCTCCAATTCGCCAAAACTGGAATTTACTCTCTTTTTGCTGCTTCCATTACGGGAATTACCTGTCGATTTATTCCGGTAATCGTGTTTGGAATAGCCTAATTCCTCTGTTAGTTCCGCTTGAAGGGCTTCTTCTATTACTTCTTTGAACATATCCCTCAAACCATTTTCGATATCCTTTGCTTCCTTTACATTGTAATGTTTCAGAAATGCATGGATCTGATCCTTTTTTAATATTCCCATTTTGTTTAAAACCTCCGAAAAATATTTTATCTATTTTATCTGTTTTAGAGGTTTACACAATTTATTTTACACTCTCCAGCCTTTAATTTTTGGTATGGTTTTTGTTCTTCATAATTATGATTATAAACTT
>JBBRPX010000480.1:0-1602 GCA_038227505.1 Chitinophagales bacterium | reverse complement strand
GAAAAAAACAAGTCGAGCCATTTTGGAATGAGTTTATAAATAATAACACTACCATCCGAAAGTCAAAAAGATAAATAGCCCATATTACCTTTGAGGTGACAAAACTTCATAAGCATATGGGACTATTTACCCGCAATAAAAGTAACAACAAGCCGATAATAAAACAAATCTTAGAACTCATACCTGTTTCTATTTTACAAAGCAGTATCGCAAAACACCAAAGTGATAAATTTTGTAGCAAGTATAAGACTTACGACCATTTGGTTTCTCAAATGTTCGGACAGCTAAATAAATGCGAAACCTTAACTGATATAAGTACGGCCATTGCTGTAAACACCACCTTTATTGGCGACCTGGGATTAAAACAAAGCCCTGCCCGAAGTACTATGAGCGATGGCAATGCAAAGCGGGACTGGAAAGTATTTGAAACCATGTACTATAAGTTACTTTCTCATTATAATAGCGTACTGCTCAGGCATGGCAAAACCAGGGATATAGAGGAGATAAAAGGCAAAGTGGTGAAGATAATAGATAGTACCACCATCAGCCTGTGTTTGAGCTTATTTGAATGGGCAAAGTTTCGGACAGCTAAAGGAGGTATAAAAATACATACCTGTTTAGATTATGCGCTCATGCTTCCCGATTTGATCAATATTACCGAAGCTGCCGTACATGATAAGCGAGGCCATCCACAAACAGTATTTGCCCCGGGAACAATTATCGTAGAGGATAAAGGCTACTTTGATTTTAGTTTAATGATGCAAAGAATCAATGCGGAGAATGTATTTGTAACCCGAATAAAAGACAATACGGTTTATGAAAGCGTGTGTGAAAAAGAATTGCCCTTAGATAAAGATCAACATATACTTAAAGATGAATTAATCCGGCTTACGGGCAAAAAAGCTGTAGAAGTGGGAATAGATCAGTTAATACTACGCCGTATAGTAGTATATGACTGTGAAAAAGATGTCCAGTTAGAACTTATTACCCAGGAGTTGAAATGGGCAGCATCCACCATTGCTGCCTTATACAAGGCCAGGTGGGATGTCGAAATATTTTTTAAACAACTGAAACAAAATTTGCTGGTAAAAACATTTACGGGTACAAGCGAAAATGCGGTAAAGTCTCAAATCTATATAGCGCTCATTACTTATCTTTTATTAGAATTAATAAAACGCTGTATCGCAAAAGGAGCACAGGCTTTCAGCAACCTGTGCGAAAAAATACGTTTTTGCTTAACCTATTATCACAGCCTTGATTATGTGTGCAATCAGATAAAAGAAGGAGCAGTAAAAGCAAGAGGAAATCCAAGTAAGCCAAATCGGCAGAAATCTTTTAGCTTTTAATAAGCCACTTTTATTCTTATAAATTTATGATGGAACCCAGTAAAATCAATACTTTCATAGAGTCAAACCGGCTATTTCAAAAAAAGTTCGGATGATAGTGAAATTTTATATAAAAATAAGAACATTAGCCTGAGTGCTCAAATTTTATTCGGAGGATAGAGAAAACACCAAACACCCTCCGCGACTGTTGGTCTTCGCTCCAATCGCCGCTGCCATCTTCACCGTGGTTGTGTCTTATAACCAACAACGAGTTTTT
>JBBRPX010000479.1:0-1604 GCA_038227505.1 Chitinophagales bacterium | reverse complement strand
GAAGCCGCTTATAAAAGAGATTGGGAAGCAAAAAAAGATAACGCCGATATTTTATTAAAAGGAGCAAAGGCACAAACGGAAGGTAAGAAAGGGCAATGGTACTTAGCTAAAATAAGAGGGATGAACGCCGATAAGGAAAAGGAAAAAGCTATCAACGATGGTTATAAGTATAATATAATTACACAGGATAAACTTGTTGATGATAGCGGAACAGCCCTGAATATCCCAGCAAATAAAACTACTCCTATTTTTACATGGGGGGCAGAAAAGCAAGGATCTCCTGCAAAGCCAATTATTATTAAACCTATCGGAGCGAAAGAGATTAGGGGAACTGATATAAATGATGCCAACACCTATGGACAGATTATTGGGTACGAAGGGGGTTATTATGGGCAACAATATGAATCTGGCGGTAAGATTTTAGACAAGGGTGCAATAACCGATTTGTATGGCAAGTTCAAAACAAAATATCCTGATTTGTTGACTAAATACGAAGTGAAAACCATTGACGATTTCGTTAAGTTACAAATTGAATTAGATGAAATAAATGTAAAGATTATTGGGGAAAATGGGTCGACAAATAGAAATGTTCATACGCAAGCACTAAAAGCAATTTCAAATACCAATAGTAAGAAAGGGCAGGAGCAACCATTTTACGAAACAGATAACGAAGAATAATGTCAGTAAGTAAAGACGACTTAAAAAAAGCATTTCAAAAAATCAATCCATCTGGGAACAGGCCGGATAAGGGTGCAAATATTGCTGACAAAGAAGACTTAAAAAAAGCCTTTCAATCTGTAAAAAAAAAAGAATCTCCAACACTATTAGACGAGCCTTCCGATACGCCACCGGCATCCGTTGTTCCATCCGGTTCTACAACAAATACTCCACCTCCCGTAAACTGGGATGATAACCCATTAAATCCAGTTAAAGCAGCAAATGATTTTGAGGAAAAACGGGATAAAACACCAGAAACACTTTTTAAAGAAACTGACAAACAACAGTTAGTAGGGCTTGCAAGCAAATATGCGGCTGACGTAAACCCTACTAAAGTTGTGCCTGCAAATAATTCTATAAATCCAGCATTTAGCCAGTTTAAATCAGTACCTAAAACTGAAAACGAAATTAATTACGAAACATCTGTAAAAGTTGAATCGGATATTAAAGGTAAAATTCAGGAACTAAATAAACAGGTAGCGCAACAAAAATACCGAGGATCTAACTCCCCTGAAAGTAAAGCTATTGATGCTTTAAATGCTGATTTGGTAGAGGCTAAAAAGCTGCAAACAAAAGCTGCCACAGAATTAGTTGTTAATGGAGATAAGCAAATAGAAATTAACAGGCGTACAGATAGCACAGGCAATAGTTTCAAAGCGTTTATTCAAGATGCTTTTGGTGGCAAGCCTGGTGGTTGGGAAACTCAAAAAAGAATAGAAGATAAGCTAACAGCTATGCCTACTCAATTCATTACAGGATTGAATATGCTTAAACTGACAGAGCCTGCGGAGTTTGGGCGTGTTACTGATGCAATATCAAATGGCTTACCTGTTAGTGCAAGTCAGGCTGCACAAATAACATCACTTGGATTAAATATTGAGGAAGCT
>JBBRPX010000478.1:0-1612 GCA_038227505.1 Chitinophagales bacterium | reverse complement strand
AAGACGACAAGCCACACAAAGACTATATTATTTTAGAAGTAATAGAGCATAAACCAGCAAAACGATCTGTGCCCATAAATTTTGATGATGGTGTTTAAAAATACAGGATCAACCAAAGATTAACCCATTAAAATGAATAATCAGTATCCGGGGGAACCCCCTTTAGGCAGACCCTTTTCATTAGACTTTTAAACCTAAAACAGCCAAGGTTCTATCTAGGCGATTTGCGTTGTATCTTAAGGTATCTAAGACAGTTTGTTTTAAATTATGAATATGGTTTCTAAAATTAATTACTCCAATTGTAAAGCTGTAAATAGCTGAAAAGAAAAAGGTTGGATTTGGGGTTTTTAGAATATGTTTATCTTCACCAAAAATCATGTCTTTGTGCCAATGGAGATTATTTTCTACGCTCCAGTGTTTCCTTATGGTTAGTGCAAATTCATCAGCTGTATAAGTCTTAGGATCGATATTAGAAATATAGCTATTTACTTGTGTTTGAAGGTTTTTCTTACTAGTTTTGGTTACTTTTATCAAGGTTTTAATATTACATTTTGACCAGTTTTCAAGTTTAGTTCTTTTAGTATTTGTCATAATTTCACTCACTTCAAAGATCTCAATATTTCTTAAAATCTTCTTGGTGTTGTCGGTTGTGGTGGAATATGGTAGCTTGGTTTGACTTATGGTATCCAAGCTTGATTTTAATTTTGAACAATTACCTTTTAAGCCAATGATATATGCTTTCTTTAAACCATCGATTTGTTCTAATGTTTTGCTATTACAGTGTAAGCTATCACCTGTAATTAGCTTAGCCAGTGGATGGTCTAGTAAATCTCGGAATTTATGTGTTTCGGATTCCTTTTTTCCTTCTAAAGTATTGGAGTTTAAAACTATGTGTAAATCTTAGCAAAACATAGAAATACTACCTAACATATTTTGTTGACTTGTTTGATGGTTGGACACACCGTTTTCATCTTTACTGTGATAACCTTTAAGATATTTACCATCTATACTGACTTTAGATGCAATTTCCTCTAGAGATAAATAACTGATACAATCACAAAGCCACCTGTATAATCTTTTATTCACATCCTCAAAAGAAATATTTTTAGATAAACGGTTAAAAGTAGCTAGGCTTGGTAGGGTACTTAAATTTAAAAACTTTAATAGTTCAGGCTCGTTACTCTTGCAAGTTCTGGTAAATCCTATCTGAGTCGACTGACCTTGAAGACAGCTAATTATACACAGAATAACAAGTTGAGTAATTGAGTAAGTAGTTCGATTACTGTAATTATTGATATTTCTATAATCAGGAAGATCATCAAAATATTTAAATATACTAGGAATAGATTTAAGTTTATTGCCTAATTTAAATTTTTCGTTAATTTTTAAAGCGTTGCCATTACTACTCTTAGAGTTAGATTTTTTTGTTTTCATAGACCAATACAATCTATCAAAAAGTATAGTTTTGGCAACTATTTATTTTCTAATGAAAAGGGTCTGCCCAAGTGTGGGGCGATAAACTACTTATTTCATAACTTAAAAATTTATTTATTATGTCCAAAACTACAACAATCACAGCAATAACAATAGCTATTTTAATTTTGATAGGGTT
>JBBRPX010000477.1:0-1617 GCA_038227505.1 Chitinophagales bacterium | reverse complement strand
TCGGTAAAAGGCACATTGATTGAAGAATTAATTACCGTATCTATCGTTGTTATCATATTTCTTTTTCATTGGCGTAGTGCATTAATCATTTTAATTCAGCTACCAATTTCTGTAGCCATTGGATTTATTTTATTGCAGGCATTTGGTATCTCCTCCAACATCATGTCGTTAACAGGAATTGCTTTGGCAATTGGTGTGGTGGTGGATGATAGTATTGTGATGGTAGAAAATTCTTACCGCCATATTTCAGATGCACAGGAAGCAGCAGATGCCTCGCCACCACCTGCGGGTAAAACGTAAGAGCTGATAAAAGGATAGCTAAGATGACCAAAAACTAAATGTTGAATTGTTAGTGCTACAACTTAATAAACATATTATCCCCTGGCCTCCCTCTCTTTTGGAGAGGAACGGAGGGTTAGGCCATAATGCCAGGATCAAAATAAAAAAATGACAAAGAATAAAAATAGTTGGGCTTCATTTAAGAATTTATTCAGCAGTAAGAAAGACCCGCTTACGCCTGCTGATAAATTAGTTATTATTGAAAGTTCATCTAAACAGGTTGGGCCAGGTGTATTTTTTTCAACCATTATTGTAGTTACTTCTTTTTTACCTGTTTTTTTATTAACGGGCATGGAAGGGAAATTATTCAGCCCTTTGGCGTGGACAAAAACTTTTATCTTATTGGTAGATGCATTTTTAGCAATCACTTTAACGCCCGTTTTAATTTCTTTTATACTCAAAGGAAGGTTGCGGCCTGATGCGAAAAATCCGGTTACAAGAATGCTGGAAAAAGTTTACAGGCCTGCGCTAAAGTTTTGTTTGAACTGGCGCAAAACAATCATCGCTATTAACCTAATTGCATTAGGTATTGGTGTGTTTATGATGACTAAGCTGGGCTCGGAATTTATGCCGCCATTAGATGAAGGTTCTATACTTTTTATGCCCATCACCTTACCGGATGTTTCTAACAGTGAAGTAAAACGTTTATTGCAGGTGCAGGACAAAATCATTAAAACAGTTCCGGAAGTACACAATGTTTTGGGTAAAGCAGGCAGGGCTTATACTGCAACAGATAACTCACCCATTAGTATGGTGGAAACAATCATCATGCTGAAACCAAGAAGTGAATGGCGAAAGGGATTTTCAAAGACTGATATTATAGAAGAACTGAACTCCAAATTACAAATACCAGGAATAACCAACGGATGGACGCAACCTATCATCAACCGTATTAACATGCTTTCAACAGGTATCCGTACCGATGTGGGATTAAAAGTGTATGGACAAAATTTAGATACTATTTATGCCTTTGCCCAACAACTGAAAAAGGAACTGGAAGGAATACCCGGTGTAAAAGATTTGTATGTAGAACAAATTACGGGCGGAAAGTATATTGATATAATAATTAAGAGAGATGAGATAAGCCGCTATGGTTTAAGTGTGGATGATGTAAATGCAGTAGTGGAAAGTGCTTTGGGTGGAATGCAATTAACAACAACTGTTGAAGGCCGCCGCCGCTTTTCAGTAAATGCACGTTTTGTTCAGAATTTTAGAAGTAATCTGCAGGATTTAAAACGGCTGCAGGTACAAACTATTAGTTTCGGCCCGATTCCCTTA
>JBBRPX010000476.1:0-1636 GCA_038227505.1 Chitinophagales bacterium | reverse complement strand
AATGAAGTCCGCTTCAACTGATAAAACAAAGATGAATAACTAAACTCAAAACGTAAAACACAGGTATCTTATCCAACTGTGGATAACGTAAAAAAGAGTCAACCTAAATCAGGACGAGACAAATACTATTTGACAGCTATTAAAACTCAAACCAATATTTTATGAAACCTATTAATGGACAAATTAGAAGAATTAAATGGAAAGAAATAGCTATCTTTTATTTAATAGCAGTTTGCGTTTCTGCACCTTTTCGGTTAGGACTCGTCAAGATGGAGACGCTTATTAATTTACCAAATGGGCTAAATGCATTTTACTCAGTTTTAAAAGCATTGGGTCCAATTTTAGGTTTCTTAGTAATGTTTTATGTAATTAGAGTAAAAACATTTAGAAACAATAGTTTTTATGGGACAAGTAAGATTGTAAGCATTCTCGCAATTCTCGTTATACCTACAATGATGACAATTCTTGGTGTGCAAAACAAATCAAATTTAAATATCCATTATTATGGATTTATTTATTCAACTGCCTATTGTTTTTATGCATTGTTTGAGGAATATGGATGGAGAGGATATCTGCAAGAAGCAGTTCAGCAACTAAAACTAATCGAAAAAATTGGAATAATTTCTGTTCTATGGTTTACTTGGCATCTTAATTTTTTATTACCAGAAATGACCTTAAAACAACATGCACTTCACTTTCTATTTATCATTCTCGGTACATTTGGACTGATTAAAATAACTAATAAAACTAAATCTATATTGTTTGCTACTGCTGTACATTTAACTTTTAATCTCTTGACAGACGTAAATGGAGAATCTAATAAAAGACTTATTGTTTTATCAACAGCAATAGTTGTTTGGATAATTCTGCTGAATGTAAATGATAAAATTCTAAAAAAGAATATTTATGGCTAAAGAGGCACGCTAAAGAAGTACTGCCACCAACAAAAGTATTGCTGCAAGTGGGGCTGACGGAAGTACAATCGGCTGCAAATCGCTATCAGCAGCGGTTTCGGCTTGACGTACAAAGCCGGGCAAATGTTCTTATCTTCAACAACTAAATAAAACCAAGCTGCAGTAACTAGCGGGACGTTATAAAATCCCCCACCTGCAGCAATACTCAATCGTTGTACGTCACCCTAAAAGACATCCTGCAAACATTTATGCATTCATGACTTTGCCGACACGACCCCACGCTATTTTTAGCACTTTGCAAGGCTCACAAAAGCCCGACACAAAGCCATCCTTGCAAAGAGCTAAAAATGCCAACACCCCATGCCCACCCCCGGCTGACGGGACATATATCATTTAAACTTAAACATCCGCTAAACCACTACCATCAACAATTTAATACCCTGGCGCAAAACTCAAACGCCTCTTTGCATTTTGTCAACACCCCAAAACATCCATACTTTTATAATATGCAAAACACTGAAAATAATGTTATCTGCTTTATTGCCCATAACTCCGTGGTGGATATTCATTATCATACCTGCTTTCAAATAGTGGTGAGCTTTCAATCCACTTTTAACTGCTTAATAGAGGGAAATGAGTACGGCAATATGAAAGGTTTTATTATTAATCAAACCATCAAACATTCCTGCAAGGCACAGGATACGAGTGTGTTTGTTTATCTT
>JBBRPX010000475.1:0-1638 GCA_038227505.1 Chitinophagales bacterium | reverse complement strand
TTTTTACAGGTATTTGCAAATATTATGTCATTATGTAAATTAGCTATTGCTGCAAAACTGTTGAGTATTTCATACAGAAAAAATGCTAGCCAAACGCTTTCGCCCTTGCCATGCTGACCAACTTTATCAAAGCCATCATTCCAGTCACCGGTACCAATTAATGGCAATCCATGTTCCCCAAAATTGAGTCCATGTTTAATTGCCCGAACGCAGTGCTCATATAGCGGGGCAGGAGTATGGGCAATGAGGGGAAGATCAAAATAAGATTCTTCGCCCATATTCAATTGGCGTCCTTCTAGAAAATCTATCGATTCATCAAGTACAGCAATATCTGCTGTATGTTTAATATAATTAGCTATTACAAACGGCAACCACAAATAATCGTCCGAAATACGTGTTCGCACACCACGGCCTACTGGCGGATGCCACCAATGTTGTACATCACCTTCCCTAAATTGCCTTGATGCGGCAAGTAAAATTTGTTCACGTGCAAGTTCTGGTCTTGTATAAAGCAAAGACATTACATCCTGTAACTGATCTCTAAAACCAAATGCACCACCTGATTGATAGAATCCACTACGCCCCCATAGTCTTGAAGACAAGGTTTGATAAGTAAGCCAGCCATTTGTAAGGATATTAATGGCTGCATCTGGTGTTTCCACCTGTAAAGCACCAATAGTTTCTTCCCAATATTTTTTTACTTTTTCCAATGCCTCTTTTGCCACTTCTGCTCCCCTGAATTGCTTGGCTACATAGCTTGCTTCATTTGAATCTTTACCAGCACCAAGCCTAAATATAATTTCCTGTTCCTCTCCATCTGCCATAAAAAATGGAACTTGAATAGCTGCACATGGGTCTAAAGCAAGCCCAATTTTTCCAGAAAGTTTTAAACGTGACATAGCATCTGGATTCTGTAAATTGCCATTGCGTCCAATAAACTCTGTCCGATCGCCGGTGTATGTTTTTTTCAAATAATCAACATCAAAAAAAGCTACTCTGTTACTAAACTCGGTATTGTATTGATTTTTGGCAAAAAACGCCCCGCTATCAGGGTCAATTTCTGTATGAATATGCATGGCAGTTTTACACCTGTTATCACCTAGCACCCACTCTATATAACCTGTAGCTGATAGATTTCTTGACCTTCCTGATTGGTTTTTTAATTTTATAACAATGAATTTTATTGCCGCCACTATATCAACATATACTATCATTTCAGAATATATACCATCTTCAATGTGTTCAAAAATACTATACCCAAATCCGTGATGGGTAATATAGGCAGACTGACCACCAGATGGTAGCATTGAAGTTGACCAAAAAAGTCCGCTTTCCTCATCCCTAATATAAAAAGCTTCTCCACTTGCGTCCGAAACAGGATCATTACTCCATGATGTAAGCCTTAATTCATGTGCATTTTCAGTCCAAGAATAAGCCGATCCGCTTTCTGAAATAACGGTTCCGAAATTTGGATTTGCAATGACATTTACCCATGGCACCGGCGTTTTTTTATTGTTGCCTGTTACGATAACATATTCTTTTCCATCAGGTGAAAATCCTCCTAACCCATTAAAAAATACTAGGTCTTTTGGTGGCTTAATGGCTGTTGTAGAAAGTAGAATAGTTTGACGTTTATCA
>JBBRPX010000474.1:0-1640 GCA_038227505.1 Chitinophagales bacterium | reverse complement strand
CCCAAAGTTCACCCCAATCAAGTGCGTGAAAAAGAAAGGTTATACAACAAGTCAAAAACAAAATTCTGGGAATGGCTGCACCCACTTAATGAAAAAAGATTTTTCACCATTCCAACTTCATGGATTTCATGGTAGATGTTGCAACCGATATTGAAATAAAGCAAATTGAAATAGAGCAGCTATATCCGTATATTCAGGTCGGGTTTGATGGGGATGAGGAATTATTGGAGTTGTACAAATTACGTGAGCCGGATGGAACACTGGAAGATTTAGTGGCAGACAATATTTTAAACGCCATTGACTTCGCAAAAGAAAATGATGTAAAATGTTTTTCACTTAACATAGATGGTATAGGAATTGGCTTTACCGTTTTATCAAAAGATTTCCTTTACTCATTTGGACTAAATATTTATTGCAGGGATAAAGAAACAGTACTTGACTGGTTTGGTTGGGTAAAGAAAGGGTTGGGTGCTGATTTTAGAGTAGTTTTGTACAAAGAGAATACCAGAGCCATTAATTTCTTTTTAAGAAACGGTATGGAGGTTTTTAACGAAGATGAAAAAGTTATTTATTTAATTTTAAAATAATAGTTATGGGCGCAAATTATGCAGGGATGGCTATTGCAGGTTACAATGTTGTTGCTGGGCAAATTAATCTTACTAAAGCCAATGCAGAGGCTAATAGGCTGGAAGCGCAAAAGCCGGTAAAAAAAACAAGCCAGTTCGATAGAAATGCTTACAGCTTATCTGAATCCGAACTGGAAAATGGTATATCAGCCGAAACACAACAGGCTTACGATGATGGAAGAGAAGCAAGTCTTTCATCTTCTATTTCGGCGATGCTTAAAAGTGGTGGTAGCGCAAATAATATTGCAGATATTTACGGTGGCGATGCCAGAGCAAGGCAGCAGATGGCTATCATTGAAGATAATATGCGGCTAAAAAAAGTTGAATCGTATTTGTCAGAATCAAGACACATGGCAGAAGAAGATGAAAAGAACTGGTTAGTGAATGATTACGGCCCATACATAAATAAATTAAAAGCAGTTGGCGAAGCTAAGAAAGCCGCCGCAGCACAAACAGCAAAAGGGCTTGACAGTTTGGGAGGTAGCATGGGAGGCAGCAAGGGTGGTGGCACTGGTAGTACTGGTGGTGCCACCGCCGTATCACAGTACGATTTTTCAGGTGGTGGAAATACAGGGATAGGTTCTAACTGGGGTTAAAAAATAATTACAATGCCAACAACTGGAGTAGATATACTGAATATAAAAACTGATTCTGACATAGGGTTAGGATCAGATTCTAATATCCCTGTGCCTGCGGTAGCCCTTGACCAAATTAACAAGGCCAATGACGACATAAGACTTTATGACCTCCAGATGAACGTCATGAAGTATCAACAAAAAATAAAAGACAGAGATACTTTATTGCAAGGGTTATCAGCAGATCAGGTGGCAGTTGGGGCAATATTACCAGAAGATAAACATTACTTTGACGAGGCTGAATCGAAATACAGAAAAGCGTATTTGTCAGTTAAAACTTTAGAGCCAGATAAGAACGGACAGAACAAAGAGTATGAGGCAGCTATGGCCGCAAAGCAGGATTTAAAAGATATGGCTGCACTTACCCAGAGCCGGTATG
>JBBRPX010000473.1:0-1644 GCA_038227505.1 Chitinophagales bacterium | reverse complement strand
TATTCAGCTTGTGTACACATCTTCATTTTATAGTTTTAATTTGGGCTGACGGTCGAGCGGACAAATATAATGCCGGCACAGCAGCAGCCCTACCCTTGTAAGTTTCAAAAACCATCCACATATTTGTTGAAGTTAGCAATGGCTGATTTAACAGAGATCATCAAAAAATAAACGGTAATGAAACTCCTTTTTCATTTTAACTTTATAGGATTAGGCATTACAGGCCCAAATGGTTTTTAATACTGGATATGGGTGCGGAACCTGATGCATGAGTTTTTCGATTACGTCGTTAAAAATCCATTTCCTGGCGTTACGTTTATTGAACCGGTACACATATTCATCCAGGTAAGCGTGCAGATGTTGAGCTGAACATTTGTGATGGATGCCTCGCAGCCAGTTCTTAAACTGCATGATCTGTTTATGAAGCTCTTCCAACCCTTTACCCATCCTTGATTTAACCGGCTTTACATTCATTTCCTTTTTTAGTTTTTGATACGATCTGTGTTTGTCGGTTCTGATCACCGCATCATTTTTAACCATTGCCTTTAAAGCAAATTTGAGGGTATCAGCCTGAAAGTTTTCAATGTGTTCCATCCTGATATTTCCGGTTCTGCCGTCCACCAGTTGCTCGGCAGTTATCAGCACTGCTTGTTTATCTTCCAGACTTCGCCCACGGTTTTTTTTTGTATAACCACCCAACAGGGTCTCGTCTGCGTCTACCTTACCACTGAGCTTATGTTTGGCATTTTGCTTCATAACTACCTGTACCTTTCGCTTAAACAACCACGCTGTTTTTTGCTGTACGCCCACTTCAGCACCCAATTCCGTAGTGGACATACCCTTCTTTTTAGCCGTCAATCTAAAGATCATATGAAAAGCTTTGAGCATCGGCATTTTTATGCCATGGAACAAGGTGTTAGCCGTAACGCTTTCCCCATATCGGCATACTTTACAGCGCCGGTGATAATATGTCCTTCCCTTATAACATTCCTCGCAACCACAACGCGAACACTGATAACCATTGCCCCATTTCTTCTCAATCAAATACAGATAACAGTCTTCGTTATTCTTAAAGCGCCTGTTAAATTCTATAGAATTGATTCCCTGAAACATAACTAATATTTTTAGATCAAATATACTAATATATTTAGTTATTACAATTCCCTATCTTAGCTATGAGCTCGTTATGCCTAATCCTATAAATATAACATGTTAGCAATCTTAGATAAGTGATTAAGGCTCTAAAGAACGTTTTCTATGTCGCAGTCACCTTGACCATATTTTAGAAGAATTTATTTTCAAAACCATTATAAGATCCACAGCCTTAAAAATATGTAATCGTCAACAAATCCCAATTTGCTGGAAAAGGTTGGCGGCGATAGGAAGATCTGGCAGCAAATATTTTCACTATCAGCAAAATTGTGTTATTCTTAATCAAATTCAATAAACCTGTTTAGTCCTCAAAAAAGAACTGGGCTAATTGTTGCATTGTAGGACTCCATTTTCACCAGCCGAACATCCAGAGTCCATCAGAAAAGAAAGGTTAGGTGTTTAAAGTAACTTCGAGAACTCTTTTTTACCGCTTTGATTTTCATCAAAGGTTTCGTCAATTTTCCCGTTTAGTAAATCTTATTCTCCTTTGTA
>JBBRPX010000472.1:0-1652 GCA_038227505.1 Chitinophagales bacterium | reverse complement strand
TTTGCCTTCTCTCGCTGGTAGACTGTAAAAAATCAACTATAGAAAGTATAAATACCAATAATAGCCTAGATTCACTTAATTACCAACCAAAAGTTTCCGGTTCAAATTGGGTATATAAAAGAATAGTAGGCGGCGTTCAAAGTACCACATACAGCTTTGTCCGTTTATCTACCGATACCGTTGCCTATGGCTCTACGTTTCAAACATTCAGCAGCGATGATAACGCAACAAATCAGGTAAACCAGTATATAAGGCAAGAGAGCGATAAATATTATAACATCTTAACAGCTTCTACAAATAAGCCTCAATTATTAGTTTTAGATGCTGCAAAAAATATTAATGAAAGCTGGGTCGGCGGTACTAATGGCAGCGATACTTATACTTATACAATGAAAAATAAAATTCCGGTATATGTTTTAGATGGTTTTACTTTTAAGAATGTATTGGTAGTTCATTTGGAAAGATCGGGTCCTAATCCATTATCGGGTGATACTTATTATGCACAGGGTATAGGGCAGGTTCAAAGTTTCGGTAGTGCAGCAGGTGTTCCTGTCAATGTAAAATTGATAACACTTGATTTGAAGTAGGTAAGTCTAATTTTAAATAAGGCTTTTAAAAACAAATCTAAACGAAGTAGTGAAGGATCAGTCCGACGCCGCTATTATTTCGCCAATAAAATCCAGATTGACTTCTAAATTATCTTTAACCACATTCCAAACAATTTCATGGTCTACACCAAAATAAAAATGAATGAGCAAATTTCTAAACCTAGTCATTTTTCCATTCTACTTCAGGGTTTTCACTTTTAACCTTATCACTTAAAATATTGGCTGTTTCGTCAATTACTTCAAGATTTCTTATAACGGCATCAACCATCATTTGGTTGGCTGTAAAATCTTCATAAGTTACATCTAAAGTGTATTTTATAATATTTTTTCACTGCATTCAACAATGTCCGTTAGTAATAAAAGATCATCTCTTTTAGGCATATAAAAGATCTTTTTTTATCGCATCAAAATACTGTGGTTTAATGCCTCCTCTGCTTACTAGCTGTACCGTTGTATTGCCAAAAGCGTTTTGCAGAAGATCAAAAGAATTGCAAAGCGAATCAAATGTTGGCTTATCAAAACGGATGAGAATGTCAATGTCGCTTTTAAAAGTTTGTTCATTTCTGCTGTAAGAACCAAATAAAGCAATTTCACTAACGCTATACTTTTCTGAAAGAATAGGCTTTAGTTTTTTTAATAACTCTAAAATAGTTTCTTTATTCTTACTTTGAAATTACATTATTTCCCCTAATCCATCCTTTCCGGCCGCATCATAGGAAACAACAATACGTCCTGTATAGAAACCTGCCCTGTAAGCAGCATGCAAAGTCTGTCAATACCAAAACCTATACCGCTTGTAGGTGGCATACCATATTCCAAGGCACGTAAAAAATCATGGTCTATAAACATGGCTTCGTCATCGCCACGTTCCATCAATTTTATCTGTTCTTCAAAACGCTCCCGCTGTTCTATTGGGTCGTTTATCTCAGTGTATGCATTGGCAATTTCTTTTCCGTTAATAATCAATTCAAAAAGATATAACAAGCCTGGTTTGCTGCGGTGCTTTTTTGTGAGCGGACTCATCTCAACCGGTTAATAAGTAAT
>JBBRPX010000471.1:0-1657 GCA_038227505.1 Chitinophagales bacterium | reverse complement strand
ATAACTGTATTTTCTGAAACATTTTAGTTGAAAAAACTCGCTATCATAACCACGCATCCCATTCAGTATAATGCGCCTCTTTTCAGGTTGCTGACAGAGCGTAATAATATTGCCATTAAAGTTTTTTATACCTGGAGCCAAAGTGCTGCGGGTAGTAAGTTTGACCCGGGTTTTAATCGACACATTGAGTGGGATATTCCTTTGCTGGATCGATATGAATATACTTTTGTAGATAACATAGCAACTGCACCGGGGTCGCATTATTACAAAGGAATAAACAATCCGACACTGATAAAAGAAATACAGGAATGGGAAGCAAATGCAGTCTTAGTATATGGATGGAATTTTAAAAGTCATTGGGCGGCCATTCGTTTTTTTAATAAAAAAATACCTGTTTTTTTTCGGGGCGATTCTACATTGATCGACGAAAAAAAAGGATTGAAGCAAATGCTAAGGAGAATTGTTTTAAACTTTGTTTATTCGTATGTAAATATTGCATTTTATGCGGGCGTTGCCAACAAGGCTTATTTTAAGACGATGGGTTTAAAGCAAAAGCAACTTGTTTTTATGCCACATGCTATTGATAACAGCAGGTTTGCTGCAAATGAAGTAAATATAGATGCAGTTAGCAAATTAAGACAGGAGCTGGAAATTTCTGGAGATGCATTGGTATTTTTATTTGCAGGCAAACTCGAGAAAAAAAAGCAACCCGATCTTTTAATAGAAAGTTTTGTGGCATTAAACATTGAATCGGCATTTCTAATTATAGCAGGTAGTGGAGAACTTGAACAAACTTTGAAGGATGCTTATTTATCTCATCCGTTTATTAAATTTATTGGTTTTAAAAACCAATACCAGATGCCTGCCGTTTACAATTGCTGTGATGTTTTTGTATTGCCGTCAAAAGGACCAAATGAAACCTGGGGCCTTGCCATTAACGAAGCAATGGCAGCAGGCAAAGCCATCATAGCAAGCGATAAATGTGGGGCTTCGTATGATCTTGTTAAAAACAACAAAAATGGATTTGTTTTTGAGTCTGGTAATTCAATATCACTTAAGGCAGCGCTCAAATTCTTTTTAAATAATAAAAGAGAAGCTTTAGTAATGGGAAAAGCATCAATGGATATAATTAAGCAATATAGTTTTCAACAGGATTGTATTGCAATTGAGCGTAGCATAAAAGTAGCGGGTGAGAAATATATTAAATGAGAGCCAAGATATATTTTGACGATGCTACGAAAGGTTTTTTATTACTTCTATTAATAAGTCAGCTTTTTTTTACAAACGGAATCAGTCTGTTTGTTGGAATGATTATTTTTTTTGTACTGTTCAATGTTTTGCAGCAACCATATAAACCTTCCGTTTTTACGATCATGCTGTTTTATCATTTTCTACAGATATCTGCAGGTGTTTGGGAAAGTAATTATTTGAATAAAGATATAAACTATAGATCGCCAAGCACAGAATACGCTACGATTGCTGCTTATATTGGTTTGTTGTTTCTGTTTTTGCCCATTGCCTATTATCAAAATAAACTACCCGCCTTATCGCTAATTACGTTAAAAAAACATGCTGACAGAATTGCTATAGCCAAGACATTTAGGGCTTATGTGGTTGGTTTTTTTGCCATGAATGCCCTTACAGGCATTGCATTTTT
>JBBRPX010000470.1:0-1658 GCA_038227505.1 Chitinophagales bacterium | reverse complement strand
GAAGTGCCATGCTATATTCACTAATGGGAACCTGTAAACTTAATGGAATCAATCCTTTTATTTGGCTAAGAGAAACACTGCGCAAGATACCGGCACATCCAATTAATAAAATAGAAGACTTACTTCCGCAAAATTTTATACTCAACAACAATAACTAATAGCAAAATTAATTCAACTTGCTATTGGTAGTTGATGCACTTCGCCGGTGGGATACCGCACAACGACGGCCTCCGTGTTTTATATTTTATGAGGGTTGAAGAGTGGGAGTTGGGAGTTTAGTAACGCCAACAAAGGCAAAAAAATTAGTTAGCGGAAAAGCAAAAATATGACAAAGTAAAAAAGCGCTACTACAATAACAGCCAGTGTTGATACATAAAATAATTCCTCCGATAAAGTTATATAACGATTTTTATTCCATCTTTGGAGGGCTCGGATTTTATTAACAACAAGAGTATAGTAGAAATAATCTTCAATTTTTCTAACAAGTTTCCATTTGGAATGCGTTTTTCTTTTCTTTGCTCGCCATATTCTTATTAAAATATCAGAATGTTTAAGATTTTTTTGTCTAAAACTTCCATTAGAATAGCATTTAACGCAAAAACTAAAGTTTAATTTCCCATCTGCCTCCGTACCATTTTTTACTATACTATTTAAAATTCGACCGCAACTTTGACAATTTTTATGAATAATTGGCTTATCAAAATTCGTTCTTAGACTTAGATTTCGTTCAAATTTTTCATTTGAAAACCAAGAAATAATACCAATAACAAATATAATTAGGCCAAATAATCCAAAAAATATGTAAAGTCTATATTTCGAATTATATTCCTCTAATATCTTAATATTATTACGGAGAAAAACACCTTTGCTGTAATCTTTATTTAAGCTTGAATCAAAAAGAATGGCTTCCATATCAGCGTACTTTTTTTCAAGTGCTACTAATTTTTTCAAATACTCTATTGAAATTGAGTCGCCTGTTTTTTTCAACTGTAACGAATCTAGCGTATAAGAATTATCAAGTCTTTTAAGAGCCAAGGAGAATCGAAGACTATCTGTAATATTTTCATTGCGATCCATTTTTAGTTGCATTGGATCAGCCGTATACTTTATGTCATTAACTTTAGAAGCTAAATTGTCATAGGAGATGAATGAATATATCAAAATAGCCAAACCGATGACTACTAAAAGTTGAGGTAACTTGTTTGGAATACTTGGGAACATTATTTTATGTTTTTGTTTTCATGGCCATTAAAAAACCTAAATAATTTGGTGTTCACAATAAAGTTGCAGCAAATATCTTTATGTGTGTAACTAAGGTACATTAAAATATTCTTCTTCAAGATCTATATATACCATGCTTTTTTTTGAGTATTATAATTCGCTTCGATAAAAGCCCAATAAAGCTTTCCTGTAAAAGAGTGCGACGCCACCGCAGCCCAACAGCATTCCTAAAGCCTGGCCCAAAATAAAAAATCCCACCTGCCAAAGGCAAATGGGATATAATTTATTTAGATTCTTTGTAGGTGTCAGGCCACTACGAAGACTCTGAAAACCTACAAGAAGACTGAGTTACGAACACACTAAAAACTTAAAAGCTTTTAGTAGTGGCCAGACACCTGAGTATTAATACCTGTAAGCATCACTCTTAAACGGTCCTT
>JBBRPX010000469.1:0-1666 GCA_038227505.1 Chitinophagales bacterium | reverse complement strand
GTTTGCATCAATAGATGTCATTTGTTGTTTGCCCACTACCAACTGGTAATAAATTTTTTGTACGTTTACGTTGATCATTTCTTCTGTTATCTCTGTTTGCTTTTCGTAAAACTTTAAAGCGACTCCTCGGGCAATAATGCCAATAAAAACCTGCCCGTCAAACAAGAGCTGGTTCACATCAAAACCACCGGTTGCATTGTATTTTGTACCAAACCTTACGGGGAAATAGGTTCCAGCAGGACCACCGGCTATTTCTGCCGGTAACAAACTAGTAGGTATAACGAGGTAATCATTAAAAGTACCGGATGCACTTATTTGTGGATATGCAACGGAAGTAATTTCTCTGTTTGTTTGCTTTTGCACCTGGTAATCGAGCAAAGCATTTTTTACCTGTATGCTGTTTTGCTTTGCATAATCAACTGCCTGCTGTACAGTGAAGCTGTTTATTTTTTGTGCGTTTGCGACTGTTGCAAATAACACCAAAACAAATGCTGTAAATAATTTCATCATTTTACTTTTCATCTTTATTAATCTTTTTTAGTCTATCCTGCTGGTATTTAGTAGCTAACTTGTACCCTTTTGGCGAAACCATACCAAATAAAAAATGTAAGGTTATTTCCTGTTCAATAGCGCCGAGACTTAGTTTTACTTTTGTATGAAACTCAGGGTTAAAAGGCAACATCATACTTTCTACTCTAAACCGAGCAAGCACTTCTACCTTCAAATCTTCTCGGTACAATTCTTCCCTAATGCCTCTTTGAAGATTTTGTTTAATGACACCGAACAGATAATCATTCTTGTGTTGTGAAAATTTTTGATAAGCAGCGGGATAATATTTTTGCATATCAAACAGTAAGGATGGGTTCATAGATCTAAAGGCTTCCATAATAAAATCCATGGCGAGAAAAATTTCATGTACTGCGTTTTCTGCAGCCGTTGTATCTCTATCACAGCAAGTTTCGCTGTGTTCCAACAAAGATTTTATAACATCATCCACAAGGGCATCTTTATCTGCATAAAACTGATAAATAGTTTTTTTGCTGATGCCAAGTTTGCTTGCAATATCATCCATGCTCACACTCTTAAGACCAAACTGCATGAATAAATCATGCGCATTTTGCTTTATTCTGTCGCCTGTCGTTAATACTGTTATCATAATTCGGATGCAAAACTACGGAAACTTTTTATGTAACAATAGTTTCCATGTTATTTTTTTAATATTTCCTTCATTGATATATAGAAAATTCTCTCTCGGCTGCAAAAACAATAATTATCTTTACGCTGATCTTATTATGGAAAATCCTTTTGAATCCCGCAAACTTTTACAATATTTCCTTCAGGGAATGCTCATAATGGCGCCGGTTGCCATTACTTTATATTCAATCTTTTTTGTCATATCCACTATAGACAGCTGGCTCCCTATTTTCAGCTATGTAGATGAAGCAGGCATATCTCATGTCCGCAATTATGGTCTGGGCTTTATTATAATTATCGGGGCTATTATACTTCTAGGGTACTTCAGTTCATTTTTTATTACCAACCGCATAATCGGTTACCTCGACAGATTAATGCAAAAGACTCCCGGTATAAAACATATCTATGGCACAACCCGGGATTTTTTTGAAGCATTTGCCGGAGATAAGAAAAAATTTACCCAGAACGTTCT
>JBBRPX010000468.1:0-1667 GCA_038227505.1 Chitinophagales bacterium | reverse complement strand
GAGCAACAATAATGAAACATTGTTTTTTATTTATATTATTTTTTTCATCATTTGTTTTAATGAACCTTTCTTTAAAGGGGCAAGAGCATAAGATTTGTATAGATACGAATTTAGTAGATGCTAAACCCCTTAAAATTGGCGACATTACAGTGCATGTGTTTGATTTTAAAAATAATTTATCAAATGGGAAGTGGTATTACTATCAAATAAAAAATTGTAATCAAAAGAATATTGATGAGTTTTTAAAAGTAGAAGGTGAGTTTTTAGACTCTGCAAGGAATGGTTCGTTTAAATATTATTATTTGAGGGGGATAGAAACAAAGAATAAACAACAACCTTATATTATTATTAAATATAAAAAAGGGCTTCTTGATGGTGAGTTTGCTATGTTTTCTTCAAACGGAACTAAACTGTATGAGGGCTTTTTTGCTAATGGTAAAAGAGATGGTTTTTTTATTGAATACGACCCAGTTAAACTAAATAATACAATTAGGCAAATTGATTTTTTTATTAATGATACTCTTCAGTATTCAGCAAAATATAATGAAAATGGAGAGTTTATAAGGAAATAATAAAACAGCTTGGCGTTTTTTTATTTTACATCGTGTAATACATTTTTCAAAGCATCTTTTAATTTTTTCTTTCCTACAAAGGCATCAAGCATAGTGTAAATAGTATGTTTTTCCTCTTTCGTGAGCGTTTCCATTAGGGTTACTTTTTCCATAATAGATTTATCGTAAGAATTAATCTCTTTGAGTTCTTCGGTAGAAGCAAACAAATCAGCCAACGAAACCCCACGCATTTTTTTAGCGAAAAGTGCCGAAAATGTTCGAATTTTCGAACAGTCGTTAAAAATCATAATAAATTGATTTTTTAGAAGTATAAAAGTTAGAAAAACAAGAAAATCATTGGGAGTTTAATTTTTTTAATTTTTCAAACAGACACACTTCGCCCATCAATTTCAGATTTCAAAAAAAAGACATCAAAGAACAAGACCTATTATTTTCAAATTAGGATAGAGCCCTAATTTTTTTCGATAACAGAATTAGACATAACCTAACCAAATTCAAGAATAGGTTTTAAGATAGGTATTTGGCAAGGCTTCATGCAGTTATACTCTTTGTTGGTCTGCATTCGTTTTTGCATACTATCTTTATATTGAATAGTATATTCATCCATATCAGGTTCAAACTTAGTCAACGAAACAATTAAAGCTTTAAATGCAATTCATTCTGTTGATAATGCAGGTAATGGAGGACCTTCTCCCAAATAAGTAGTTGAGCATTTAGATAATACCAAAGATATAATAATAAAGATACATGTTAATATTGAAGGGGGATTTGCAAGCGATAAATTTACTACTGGTGAGGATGATAAAAAAGGTGATATAAAATTTGACCCATTTGGTGGCGGAGAAATAATAGACGATAAAGGAAAGTTAACAGGTGAAAAGATTTCACCCGCTGTGGCTTTAGCGCATGAATTAAAACACAGCTATAATTATGTAACTGACCCAAAGGAATTTGACAAAAATATAGGACACAAAAGCGACCCTAATTTTAAAAATGACGAAGAAAAAAATGCGACAACAACAACAGAAAAAGATGTAGCTAAATCGAAAGGGGAAGGTATAAGAAAGAAATATTCAGGTAAACTCATTCAACAAT
>JBBRPX010000467.1:0-1675 GCA_038227505.1 Chitinophagales bacterium | reverse complement strand
CGAATTATAAAAAGTTGCCATTTATTATATTATAAGATATCTTTTTATATCCTTTTTTCATTTCAATTTTTTCACAATTAAAAAATAAGATTATTAAATTTATTTTTAAATTAAGAGATTCATTAAATTGTCCAGTTCAACTTCTGGCATTGCTATTTCTTCAGGTGCTGGTTGTGGTTCTGGTTCTGGTTTAACTACTTTTTTTTTCGTTATTCTTTTGGGTTTCTTTATAATGGCTTCCACACTAGACTCATCCCCGCTTCCAAAAAATATGCTATTCGACATTTCAACTTTCGGTGCTGGTATTGGGAGTATTGTTTCATTTTGAGGGATTGTCGCAGTGTTTGCTTCTAACAGACTTTTTATCAAATCATCTTTTTCAAGCAATTGACGTTCTAAATCCGCTATTCGCTTTTTCATTGCTTCAAGTTCTCGAGTTTGCCCCTGTTCAAACATCTCCTTCATTGCAGTGTAAGTAATCGCTGATGTGCTAGTGTTGTGGTAAATATTGCCGTAATAATTAATGGTTGCCATCTTATAATACTATATGATATGTTTTCATATCCTTTTTTCCTAAATCAATTTTTCTCATTTGTAATTTTAAGACCCATAAATTTTAATTTTATATTTTCATCAGTTAGTTGTTTTATTATTTTGTCTTTTTCATTTAATTCGTAAAGTATGCATTGAACTTCTAATCGAAGTTTTTCGATTTCAGTTTTCTCTGTAACATTTGTTATTTCAAATTCTTCAGTATTTACTTCACATTTTACCTCAGGAAGTTTGATGCAAACTCCAGTATAACACCCTTTAACTTTGTTTTTTGTTTTCTCCTTGTCATATTTTATGCCTTTTTCTTTTAATCTCGCCAACATTATTTTATCATTCACCATCTTCTTTGGAAACATTTTATCGTATAAATCTTTCATTTCAACTTTATTGATATAATCAGTGTCGTGTTTGTTTGTTATTGTTATATGTCTTTCTAAAAATTCAATCCATTCGTCATTCATTTCTAAAATATGATTTGTTGTGTCCTTAAATTCTGCTGGAAATTTAAGTCTCGTTCCATTTGAATATGCGTTACCATAAGGAATTAATATATCAATAAAAGCATCCAATAATTGTTCTTTTTCAATATTCGTTATTAAATCTTCGTCTTTTTTGTAAATATGATTTATCGCATCATCTTCAATTGCATTACCAGAGAATAACGACTCATGTTCATACCCGTTTAATCTTCGGGACATTCCTGAATCACTAACAAATGATGGCATTATATTCGCCGTAAAAATTACCAAGGCATTGTGTGAGAATGTAAATGTTCCATTTTTGTATAACATTTTACATTTTCCTTTTCCTTCACACACACCTTTTAATAATTCTGTGTCGAGTTTTGATGTTTTCGGTTCATTACACCATATCAACAATATGTTTATATTATCAACAAACACTGAAAATGTTTTATCTTTGTTCGTGTTGCTTTCATTGAATGCATCATTTTCCATTATTTGGAAATAACAATCAGTCAAGGCTCGTTGTAATATTTGCAACACTGTTGATTTTCCTGAACTTCCTTTACCCATTAATATCAATATGATTTGTTCTTTTGTTGCTGTTCCTGTTAATGCAGAACCCAGAACGTATTTCATTGTTTCGCAAACTTCATTTTTGG
>JBBRPX010000466.1:0-1696 GCA_038227505.1 Chitinophagales bacterium | reverse complement strand
TATCTGCATTTAATATCCCGTTATTATATTGTTCATCAAGGTCAGCAGTTAAAGAAAAATCCCAGAGAGAAAGCGATGGCAATGCATATAAAAACACATCCCGCTCAATACCACTGATACGCCAAAAATCCTGATCTTCGAGGTAGCTGCCATCATGCCAGCGAAAAACCTGTGCCGCCAGTAAATTATCGCCTTCCTTTAAATAAGTGGTAATATTAAATTCGGCTGCAGTTTTTGAAGCTTTTGTTATACCGACTTTCTTTCCATTTACATAGATAAAAGCACAACCGGTAATAGAACCAAAATGTAAAATCACCTGTTTATCTTTCCAGTTAACGGGTACTGTAAATTCTTTTCTATAAGTTCCTACCGGATTATCATCACCAACAAATGGCGGATTTTTAGGAAATGGATAAATAATATTTGTATAAATGGGTAAACCAAAACCATGAAGCTCCCAATTAGATGGAACAGGCAGTGGTTTCCATTTAGAATCATTAAAGGCTGGCTCAAAAAAATCAACTGGCCTGGTCTTGTAGTTTTCTGTAAACAAAAAATTCCATGTGCCGTTTAACGATTTGTAAAAAGGAGATTGCGCTATATTGCCTTTTACTGCATCATCTTTTTGATTAAATAAAATAAAAGAAGCGTGTGGTGCTTCTTTTCCCAGATCTACCAATCCCGGGTTTTCCCATTCTGTACCGGTGCTTTGTGCTGAACTAAAAGCGGAGGCCAGAATAAATAGCATTAAAAAGCCATAGCTTTTAAAACATAAAATAAATAATCCTGATTTCATCATTATACTATTTTCTCAAGCATTATATGTTTTTAGTAACCCTCTTTATATTAAAAGAAATAATAAAACAGCGCAATTCGTTCAAGCTGTTTATATCGATCTGAAATACTATTTAGTCCAAGAGTTTTTTATCGGTATATTACCATCTAAGATTTACTCATAAAGATTCGGTCTATTTTATAAATCAAAATGGTGTTACATCTTTGTGTAAATTATTAAAACATAGTTAACTGTACTTTTCAAAATAAGGGGGTTGCCGTAGCAATTACTAAGATATTTTTACATTATTAATATGCAAATAAGAAACATTTACTATTTTTTGTAATCAGATGGATTAACACCAAATTGATCCAGAAAACGCTTTCTGAAATATTTTATATCATTGAACCCGGATTCATAAGCAGCTTCAGTTACTGCGTAGTTGCCGCTATTAAGTAATTTTGCCGCATAGTTTAACCGGGATGTTCTGATAAATTCATTACCCGACATACCGGTTACTGCTTTTAATTTTCGGTAAAAAGTTGATCTGCTCATAAACATTAGGTTAGCAAGCTCATCATTATTAAAATCACTGTTTGATATATTTTCCTCTACCAGTTTCATAAGCTTAAATAAAAATTCTTCTTCAAATGTTTTTATTTCGAAATTTCCCGAGCCGAGGAAAACTTTCTTAGCATACAAATCCTTCAGTGTATTTCTTAAATTGATGAGATTATGTACATGAACCAATAAAAGCTGAGAATTAAAAGGCTTAGGTAAATATACATCAGCCCCTTCCCTGATACCCTGCACATGATGTGCCATATCGGTTAAAGCAGTAAGCAGAATGATGGGTATGTGTGAAGTACCTTTGTCTGACTTTAATTTACGACATAGCTCAATCCCATCCATTTCCGGCAT
>JBBRPX010000465.1:0-1696 GCA_038227505.1 Chitinophagales bacterium | reverse complement strand
TTGGTTTTGTAACTTTTAGCATACATAAATTTGCAAGCTTTTTAGGTAAAACTAAAATATCCTGCAATTATTTTATACCCATAGTGTGCTTAAACCCAATGTTAATAAAGCTTCATATACTTTTTGAGGGATGACTATATAGTATATTACCTATTATCCAAAACGAAATATATTATCCTTGCTATCATTCGCATTTATTTAAACCTAAAAAAGTAAGGCTGTCCCTTTTCTAATATCTTTTCAAACCCGAATTCTTTAGTCATACTGATTTTGTTTTTCCTAAAAATGCACAAACTTTCCCAAAGCGGTAAACCTGCAATTACCGTTGATTGACATTTATACTTATTTAAATTAAAAAACAAAATAATTATGAAATCAATCGCCTTGCTGAATTGTAAAATTGATAAACTCTCCCAAGAAATTTTTGTAATAAAAAGCATGCTACAAAAAGAGAATACGCTGTACAATAAAGATGAAACACTCGATATTAAACAGGCTGCTAATTTTTTAAAACTATCTGCATCGAGACCGTATCATTTAATCTACGCAAATAAAATAATGCCGCTGTAAAGAAAGAAAAGTACAAAACTGCTGTTCTCCAAACAGTCATTAATTAACTCTACCACCACAAAAAAAGAATAATCAAGATTAATTATGAAAAAAAAGATTCAATAATTTGAATGCAAAAGTGGCTAAGTAAGATGAAAAAAATGCTGTCGGACAGTTGTTGGGTGCTGTATTCTTAACCTTACTAGCTATTGAAAAAGCAAAAGACATCTACGAAAGAAAAGAATTTAGCCGAATGCTTTCCTTTGTACGAAAAAGCGAAGAGAAAATATCTGTGATCTTTGTGTACAGTGTTGACCGCTTTTCCCGTTCCGGCACCAATGCAATGTTTATAGCCGATGGGTTAAAAAAGGAAGGCGTTATTTTATTTGCAGTAACGCAACCTGCAGACACAACCACATCCAGCGGAAGGCTACAACAAAACATTCAGTTTATATTTTCTGAGTACGATAATCAACTTCGCCGGGAAAAATGTATGGCAGGAGTAAAGGAGAAACTCTTAAACGGAATCTGGTGTACTCAACCACCTTTAGGATATGATATTCTACTCAGAAACGGCAAGAAAGAGTTTGTATTAAACAGAACAGGCAAATTAATAGGGAGGGCTTTTAAATGGAAAGCTGAGGGAATAAGTAGTGAAGATGTAAGACAAAAACTCGCAAAGCAGGGATTAAATCTTCCTAACCAACGGGTATCTGATATGCTCCACAATCCATTTTACTGTGGTATGCTTGTACACACTGCTTTGGAAGGAAAGATTGTAGAAGGCATACAGGAAAAGGCCGTGTCCAAAGAAATCTTCCTTCATGTAAATGGTATCCTTTCTGATAAACGTAAAGCGGGTTATTCCCTTAATCCTGAAAATGAAAACGTGCCACTAAAACGCTTTTTAAAATGCGATTACTGCAACAAGTTTTTGACAGCTTATAAAGCCTATAAAAATCAGGAATATTATTATAAGTGTCGCACACACGGATGCAATTGCAAAAAAAGAGCGGACAGTCTGCACAAAGAATTTATCAGCATGATGAGTGGTTATGAATTAAATATAAGTGAAGAAGTAAAACATTTATTGGTAAAGCAAATGCTGTTTACATATCAGCAGCATACTAAGCAAAATGAAGAAGAC
>JBBRPX010000464.1:0-1706 GCA_038227505.1 Chitinophagales bacterium | reverse complement strand
AGATTACCCTGAAGAAGTATTTGATAGAGTAATTTCTGTAAATGTAAAGGGCGTATGGTTGGGTAATAAATATGCATTACCCCAAATGAAAGACGGCGGCAGCATAATCATGACTTCATCGGTATCGGGCATTTTAGGTTCAATTAATTTAAGTGCTTACATAACTAGTAAACACGCTGTTGTGGGTATTATGAGAGCCACAGCTATTGAAGCTGCTTCCCGAAAAATTAGAGTGAATTGTGTTAATCCTGGACCTGTAAATAACAGAATGATGAGATCAATTGAAGAAGGTGAAGGGGGTGGACATGCCGAAGAAGTAAAAAGACATTTGGAGAACACAATTCCGTTTGGACGCTATGCAGAACCCATTGAAATTGCAAAATTAGTTTTATTTCTTGCAAGTGATGACAGTCAATATATAACTGGTACAACTCTAGTAATTGATGGTGGAATTTCAGCCCAATAATTTATTTACAAAATAATAAAATGAAAAATAACTATCACTTTGTTGCCATTTCAGGGAGTTTAAGAAAAGAATCTTATAACACAATGGTGTTAAAAATGGTACAAAAAATTGCACCTGCAAATATTGTCATTGACCAAATATTTATGGCTGATGTGCCCATGTACAATTTTGATTTGCATGAAAAGTTTTATCCTGAACCTGTTGAAAAATTATGTTCTGCCATTAAAAATGCTGATGCACTAATTATAGTTACACCAGAGTATAATTATTCTATTCCAGGAGCTCTTAAAAATGTAATTGATTTTCTCTCTAAACATCCTGCGACACCATTTGACAAAAAAGCGGTTGGTATTATAAGTGCAAGCCCTAGTTTGCTAGGTGGTGTAAGAGCACAATATCACCTTAGACAAATATTGGTGGCGGTAAATGCTATGACCATGAATGTTCCAGAAGTAGTGATAACAGAGGTAAATAAAAAGTTTGATGAAACTGGAAATTTGAATGATGAAATGACAAAAGATTTTTTAAAAAAGTTTATTGAAGCCTTAGCTATATATAGCAGCATTTATAGCAATTAAATAGTAGTATATTAAAATTAATAATTACATAATGCATTCAATAAAACTACAAACGATTGTACGTATACTTCTCGGATTATTTCTTCTTCTCGCAGGAATAAGTCATCTTAGTTTTCAGCGTACAGCCTTTTTAGCACAAGTTCCTGAATGGTTGCCCATACTGCCAGATACAGTTGTTCTTTTGTCTGGAGTTGTTGAAATTCTTTTAGGTACTTCGTTAATTTTTTTACGAAAACAAAAAACTACCGTTGGTTGGATAGTTGCAAGCTTTTTTGTTGCAGTTTTTCCAGGAAATATTGCTCAATTAATAAATCATAAAGATGCTTTTGGTTTAAACTCCGATTTGCTTCGCTGGATAAGGTTGCCATTTCAGCCACTTTTAATTGTATTGGTATTGTGGTGTACAGATGCTTGGAGCACCTGGAGAAATAAAATAAAATGGAAGAATCAATTTCAATCATTATTATCTTAATAAATGACAATCATTAAAAAATAAATTTACACACTTTCAATTCATCAATAAAAAAAATAAAATGGAAAATTTAACAGCACATGAAGATGTAACTACAATAGCAATTGAAAAACATACAAAAAAAATCCCTTCCGATGTATTTCTATTCACTGCAATTGGTACAATGGCACTATCACTTACTTTAAAATGT
>JBBRPX010000463.1:0-1708 GCA_038227505.1 Chitinophagales bacterium | reverse complement strand
TTTGGTGACAGGTATCTCGATATATATTATATGCCAAACGAAAGCCTGTATATACAAATCGATGAAACGAAATGGAGTGATCCTGAAAAAATGTCTGCAGCAATATCTTTGTCAGGGAAAGCAGCCAGAATAAGCAAAATGGTTACAAATTTTACTAACGCATATACAAAGAAAGAATTCATGACTGTTTACTGGTCTGATTCAACAAAAAGTGATAACGAAGTGTCCTTACAACGAATTAATAGAATGTACGAAGAAAAAACTTTTTTATATAATTACTTAAAAAATAATAATATAAAAGATGTTAAATTCAAAAAGTGGGCAGAGAATTATATTGCATACAATGCAGGGCAAGATATTACATTCGAAAATTTTACTTCGCTTAGAAAAAAGTCGCTGGCAATAGATCAATTGATGAACGTATTAAAGGATATAAAAGTTAATAACCCTGAAGCTTTGAATACCTCATCTTATTATTCTTTTCTGCATATGCTTCAGGGTGCTTTCCAGATTATTGTTAATATCAACCCATCATATAAAGACTCTATAAAAATAAACGGCTTAAGCCCAGTGCCAGTTTACACACACTATATTGACCAATACAGCTATGGTATAGCAAAGCAATTACTGTATTTTGATCTTTATCGTATGATAGTGAACCCAAACTTTGACTATCTTTTTGATAATGTATTATTGGATAGAGGATTAAAAAAACAATTTAATATATTAAAAAATAAAAAAAATCAATCGTTTGTTCCTTTTAACGTTATGGATCGCCTGCGTTCGGCTAAGATTGACAGTAGCACTAAAAATAAACTTATGCATATTTTTGAAAACTCTCCAGACAGTTTTCTTTATGTTGACTTTTGGGGAACTTGGTGTGCCCCTTGTATGCAAGAAATGCCTTTTTATCCTCGCCTTATTAGTAAACTTGAAAAGAAAAACATTAAATTTCTATTCCTGGCAGTATCCACTGAAGAAAATGATGCTCTAAAAATAAAAGATAAATATAAAATTGCCGCTGAATTTTTAGTGTTAAATGATAATGAAGCTAAAGCCATAAATAATATTCTTCAATTTAGTAGTTATCCAAATCATTTCCTTATTTCGCCCAAAGGGATTGTGATAGGGAATAATATACCAAGAATCGCAACGGGCAATGAGTTTAATCAAATTGTAGTTGATAAAATAGATAGTCTACTGGTGAAGTAAAAGGAGGCTAATTGAGTTTTCTCGTAATAAAAATCAATTACCGACAATGGGCTTTTCTTTCATGTGCTTCATTTAAATGAAAAAGGAGAATATTTTTTTGAAATATTATGTTATTCATTCAACGGATATAAGCAAGGAAGTAAAATAGGATCCCGAGTGGAAATATAATGATTAAAATAAGTTGGAAATAAACAAACCAAAAGCCGCAACATTTTTTTTCTAAACATAAGTAGTTAATTATTGTACTAAAATATTTTGCGCCAATTCAGTTTATATTGACGCAAAAAAAATATCCCGTTATCATCAATTCGTCACTATCCTCACTGGCCCGTTACCATCACCCATCAATTCCTTCCTGATCTTGGCAAATTCTGCCGGTGTAACTTTTTTCCCTTTGGAAGGCGCTTTCAATTCAGCTTTTTTTACATCGTTGCTGATCGTTGTTGCGGTAAATACAAATTCACTTTGGTTAACGTCCATTGCCAATATCAAGCCG
>JBBRPX010000462.1:0-1710 GCA_038227505.1 Chitinophagales bacterium | reverse complement strand
TCACAGACAAGGAAAAGCAAATACTTATTCGCAAAGCAGAAGAAGCAGGTGTTGAGTGGGATGAGGTAGAAATGATACTTGAGGCAAAGTTACACCAAAGGCAACAAGTTGTATGTGTTCAAACCAATCTGGACTTTTAAGCATTTATAATTCGAGACATTTTCATTTTAAAATTAGTTAATTTTTTTGATTGTTGTATGCAGTCGTAAAATTATTTCCAACGGCGGACTTTTGCCTTTGAGGGCAAGTCCTTGTCAGAATAATTTTACTTACCGACAAGCGATTGATGTAATTTTGTTTTCTTTTTTTTAGCGTTTCATTTTTTATTTTGTTTCTCCTTTCTAATATTTGATTTGATTTTCCGTAATATTTTTGTGCTGGCGTTACGTTGTTGATTGCTTCATGGTAACGTTCGTAATTGTAATAGTGTACAAATTTTCTTAAAGCTCGTTCTAATTCCATTGGACTGTGGTACACATCAAGTTTAATTACATTTTTCATGCTACGATGATACCGTTCAATTTTGCCTTGAGTTTGTGGATGACGGACTCTACCTCTAATGTGCTTGATTTCGTTGGCTTTAGCGTATTCCTTAAAATCTTTAGCAATATAACACGAACCATTATCGCTCAATAGCTTTGGTTTTTGGTTATGCTTTAGATTTGATTTAAGCATGGCTGCATTCATTGTATCTTCTACATCCGTTTCTTTCATTGTTGGACCTAACTGCCAATGAATAATAAACCGGCTGTAATCATCAAGCACAGTGCTTAAATAATACCAACCCCAACCTATGATTTTAAAATAAGTAAAATCAGTTTGCCACATTTCATTTACTCTGCATGTTTTGTCCTTAAACTCATCAGAGGCTCTAATTAAATCATATGCTGGTGATGTAATTAAACCCTGGCCTTTAAGGATACGATAAACAGAACTTTCCGATACAAATCGTTTATGTATATCAGTAAATAAAAATGCAATTTCTCTTGATGAACGCTCGGGGTAATCCAGTGCTGTTTCAATAATTAATTGTTTTTCTTCTTCAGGTATAGCATTCCAATACTGCTTTCTATTCTTTGGCTTATCCGCTAAACCATCGTAGCCGTCAAGTAAGTAAGCATTGTACCAATTATAAAACGTGCTTTTATGTATACCTAATTCGGCCATGGTTTTAGTTAAACTTAGTTCTGATTTTTCAACTAATAAAATAATTTCATATTTATCGCTTTGTGTAAATCTCATATATTTTGCCATTTTGTAGCTTAATCCAAGCCTGTTAAACTTTTTTTTAGCGACTCATTATGCAGATATAGATCAGCAATAGCTTTCTTTAAACTATCGTTTTCTTTTTTTAAATACTGAACTTCATCAGTGGTTGCATTACGCTCTGTATCGCCACTTAAACGTTTCTTGCCAGCTTCCATAAAATCCTTACTCCACTTATAATACAAGCTATCATTAATGCCATACTTACGGCAAATCGCAGCTACGCTTTCTTCCCCACGCATACCTTCTATTACAATACGAATCTTTTCTTCGGAACTATAAGTGCGATTTGTTTTACGCTTAATATCTTTTATTAAACTTTCCGCTGATTTTTTATTTTGATTTGTTTCCATTTTCTTTCTGTTTTTACATTAGTTAAACTTAAGAAAATGTCTCTACTCTTTTAAACTAAATCAGTACACTTTGGTTTGAAACGGAACATAT
>JBBRPX010000461.1:0-1713 GCA_038227505.1 Chitinophagales bacterium | reverse complement strand
CTGGGATTTTCAAATTAAATGTATGAGTATATACATTTTATTGAATAGACTTTCATTTAGGTACTTTATTGTATACTTAGCAACCTTAATTTAATATGACATAAAAATAATAATTAATCCAATTGCCAAGAGAGCAACTAAAGTAAAGCAACCATATCTATGTATACATTCATCCTGAGAAATAGCAAGATATCGACCATCAATATTTCAACTAATTGATATATATATATATATATTAATTTAAATACTTTTCTTTAAAGTTATTTATTGTCATAGAAAACTATAAAATGGCAAGAATTTTTTTGATATGGCTATTAAGTTTTTTGCCAGCATTTCCTCTTAATAATATATCTATTGTGGAAAACAGAAAAGGAAAGAAAAAAACCAAGAATAATCCAAATAAAGCACTGAGAGCAACCCAGTTAAGAGTGTATGAAAATATCGAATAAAGAATAAAACACAACAGAAAAGGTAAAATAATTACGCCTAGTGGATAAATCAATAAATATATTAGAAACATGACGCTACCTTTCCATCCCTTACGATAATAAATTGAATTCAACAGTTGAACCGCTGTTGAAATTGTAAAAAGCTGGTTAATTGTATGATTATAGATAGCAATATAATAAGATTCATTAGGATTTTGCCCATTGGCAAGTAACACTGTAACTCTATGTCCAATTCTTGCTTGAAAATGACGATCTATTTCGATGCAAATCTCTTGCTCCTCATCAAGTTTAAGCCAGATTTTTTGTATATGAGCTTTTCTGCGAATACTCGCGCCTGCAACACTTGTCTCAGTTCTCTCGCCAATTTCCAATACTTTACCTGTCTGCGAATCAAAACTAATTTCTAAATTCGATCTGAATAGATTTTTGGCAATGAATGTACTCAGATTTTGTGGGATTTCAAAAGTCATAATTCTCTCTGAGTTAATTGGTGAATTTATTTACAAAATTTTACAAGCAAGCGTGTTAACGAGCACAATAAATCATGCGATCGCATTTCTGTAACTAACCATATACCACAGATTGGCATCTAATAATTAGCCCAAACCAATGCAATCGCATAACATAATATAATTACTAAAATAAAATTAACATCAAGACTTTCTTTATCGACTTTCCCGCTCTTCTTGAATTGCTCTTTTTGCCGACTGTTCGCTCATGAAAGTGATAGTAGATGCTAGTGACCAAGCAAAAAGTCCTATGCCAACAAAAAAGCCAATAAATCCCCAAAGTCCAAAAGTTGCAAAAACCAGAAGATAGTTAATAACACCTAATACAATCTGAATAAAGCCATCATTTTTTTTGCTAGTAAATAATATAGTTCCTAGGCCAGGAAGCAGAAGATTTAGGAATATAGCCAGACAACCCATATTTATTCTCCGCACAATTTAGTTTATTTAATTATCAAATCATTAACCCCATTTATGATGTTTTTTCAGCGACATTTTCTTCATTTTTTTGTATTTCAATAAGTAATGTAGTTTTATTTACTAATAATCAAGTGGCAGATCTTATGTTTTTCATGTGAATTTATACATATGCATTTTATTGAATGGACTTATATTTAGATACTTCACTACATTTGCCATCTGCGAATGTTAAAACTTTTATGGACGAAAATGTCTGCTTACACATTAGGTTAATTAACGACGGTATATCTCTCCAGATTACGGTAATTGAAAATGACCAAACAATTCGCAATCCG
>JBBRPX010000460.1:0-1721 GCA_038227505.1 Chitinophagales bacterium | reverse complement strand
ATAGAGCAGAGCAGGATTTGCTCTTTCAGGATATGCTTATACCGGTTACTACTTTTTTTAGAGATTCTGATATGTTTCAAATAATAGGTGAAAAAGTATTACCAACCTTTCTTAAAAACAAATTAGCAACAGAGCCTATACGTATGTGGGTGGCAGGTTTTTCTACAGGAGAAGAAGCCTACTCATTTGCTATTTTATTACATGAACATTTAGGCAAAAAAATATCGGGCAGACAAATTCAGATCTTTGCTTCTGATATTTCTGAACAAGCTATCTCTAAAGCAAGAACAGGAATTTATAGCAAAGCCGAATTGAAAAATGTTTCGGATAATTTGCTTAAATGTTATTTTAAAAAAACCAATGAAGGTTATCAGATAAATAGGCAAATAAGAGATATGTGTGTGTTTGCGGTTCACAATTTTCTTAAAGACCCACCTTTTGCAAAAATGGGCTTGATAAGTTGCAGAAATGTGCTTATTTATATGGATGCCTTTTTGCAGAAAAAAGCACTTAGCACTTTTAATTATGCACTTAAAGATACCGGCTTCTTGTTTCTTGGTAAATCTGAAACCACAGGAGCCGAATCGGAATTATTTACACCATTTGCAAAAATGGCTAAAATCTATACAAGAAAGGCGGCCTCTAATCGGTATATCCATACCGCTAAAATAGTTGCCAACAACGTTTTACAAGTAAAAGATAAAAAAATAGTATTACCTGAGATACAGCAAACCGATTTTAGAAAGCTTACAGACTCCATGTTACTGTCAGACTTTACCCCGGCCGGTGTAGTTATAAATGAACAAATGGATATTGTGCATATACATGGCGTTATTACTCCTTTTCTTGAGCCATCACAAGGTAAACCCTCCTTCAATCTTTTAAAAATGGCTAGAGAAGGATTGGCTTTTGAATTAAGAAACACCTTGCATAAAGCTAAAAGCACGCAAACAACTGTTACCAAAAAAGGTATTCCTGCTAAAATTAATAGAAGAAATTATTTGGTTACTATTACAATTATTCCACTTCCCAATACGAATGATTCTCATTTTTTAATATTATTTCGTAAAACATTAGTCGTAAAAAACACAAATAAAAATGGAGATCCATTATCCAAAAAAGCAAGTGATGATGAAATACTTCAACGTATAGGTTTAGAAAAAGAATTGGCTCAAACCAGAGAAGATATGCGTGTTATTACCGAAGAGCAAGAAGCCGCTAATGAAGAATTACAAAGTGCCAACGAAGAACTACTTAGCAGCAGCGAAGAACTACAAAGTTTAAATGAAGAACTAGAAACATCGAAAGAAGAAACTCAATCAAGCAATGAGGAATTAATGATTGTTAACCAAGAGTTATTGGATAAACAAGAACAAATTAATTCATCTCGCATGTATGCCGAAGCTGTTATAAACACCATTAATGAGCCCCTTGTAATACTAGACGATACACTTCGTATAAAAACAGCTAATAACTCTTTCTATACCAAATTTAATATTACAGAACAGGAATCTGATGGAGAATTGATTTATGAAATGCACAACGGTTTGTTTGGTAATACGCTTCTTAAATCGTTGTTAGAAAAAATACTTCCAAAAAGAACGCAGTTGAAAGATTATGAAATTATAATTGATTTACCTCCTCATGGAGAATATACCCTGCTTTTAAACGCAAGACAAATAGTTAATGAAAAAATTAAGGAACAGTTAATACTAATTGCT
>JBBRPX010000459.1:0-1722 GCA_038227505.1 Chitinophagales bacterium | reverse complement strand
TGACAGCGGAAATATGCCTTTACTTTACACGGTTTGGGGCCAGACCGAGGCTGAATCCCGGACAAGAAGTGAAAAATTATTGGAACTTTTGAAAAAATAAATTTGGTTATATAGTTTCGCACCGTATCTTAGCGTTTCCTAAAGTAGCGAATTTTAAAACAATCGTAACAATGATTAAAAAAAGAGAAACCTGTCTTTACTGTGGCGAGAAAATGGAAAGTATTACAGCTAAGAAAAAATTCTGCTCTACACTTCACAGGGTATATTATTTCAGAGAAAAAAACATGGTTACTGCCCAAGAACAACCAGCTTTTTTTGATAGCCCTAAAGCAGGTAATTCAGACGAGCCGCCAAAATTACAAACATCAAACCCCGGAGATCCAAAGGAAGGCTCTGTGGCTTTCTTTTTAAAATACGAATCCTTGACTTATGCAGAACTTGCACAGAAACTACTTTTAGAAAAAGAAAATAAATAAGGCTGCTTTATGTCAAAAAATACTTTTTATTTTAGCCACGACCACAATGCCCGTAATGACAGGAAAATTGCTGCGTTGGTCAAAGATTATAAATCATCTGGCTATGGAATATTTTGGGCTGTTTGTGAAATGATGCACGAAGAAGATGGTAGCTTGGAATTTGATGAAATGACACTTTCTGCTATTTCAAAAGACCTAAATGAAGAAGTTGAGTATGTTACAGAGGTTGTAAAAGCCTGTATTAATAAATTCAAACTGTTTATTCTCAACAATGAAACCCTAAATTCTAACAGAGTTATTAGGAATTTAGACCAGAAAAATGAAAAAAATAAGAAAAAAGTTGATGCAGGCAGGCTTGGTGGACTAAAAAGTGGGGTTTCAAGAAGCAGAAATGAAGCATTGCTTGAAGCATTGCTTGAAGCAAACGAAGCAGACATTTCTTCTGCTTCAAGCATCGAACCAAAAGAAATAAAAGAAATAAAGGAAATAAAAGAAATAAAAGAAACCAAAGGGGGTGCTTCGGAAGAAATTTCTGAAATACAGGAAAATACAATTATTGGTAATATGAGGAAGTCTTGGCTGAAAATAAATCCAAAGTACCAGTTCGATGAAAATAGAGATTTACCGGCACTTCTGAATATCGCTTACAAAATAGCAAAAGTAAAAGGTTGGAATCCTAAAAATGTAATTAATGGGAAGTTGGATGAAACCGTAGAAAGTTGGGATAAAATAGTTTCGTTTATTAAAAATGATTTCCATTACTGTAAGCTAAGTATTTTTAGAATTGAAGAAAACTGGTCAGGTTTATACCAAACAATGACTGCGACAAAAGAAAGTAGGAGTAAAACAGAGGAGCCTAAAAAAGTTAAAATCATAAGAGATTAATGGAATTTACCAACGATAAAAAATTAAGAAGGAAGCCTGTTATAGATAGCATGGTTTATGGAAAAATACCTCCACAAGCAAAAGAACTTGAAGATGCAGTTCTTGGTGCGCTAATGTTGGACCACGATTGTTTAGCTACTGGTATCATACGTTTATTTCCTGAAATGTTTTATGTTACAGCTAATCAATTTATTTTTAAATCTATCCAAAATCTTTATGACAGTTCTTTGCCTATTGATTTATTAACAGTTATTGAACAGCTAAAAAGAAATGAGGAATTAGAGTTAGTAGGAGGAATGTTTTACGTTACCAAACTTACAAATTCAGTTATTAGCGGTGCGAATATTGAAGCGCATATTTC
>JBBRPX010000458.1:0-1728 GCA_038227505.1 Chitinophagales bacterium | reverse complement strand
TGGCAGGATGTGATACCAACCGTTAAACAGTTTTTAAAGGATTATCTGGAAGAAGGTAAACCGGTAGTAAATGAAGAGGAGATTGCTGTAATGAAAACAGAAAGCACCAACGAGGTAAGTGCTGATGATGATGATGTAGTAAAACGCATAAAAGAATTACTGGAAAACTATGTAAAACCGGCTGTTGAAATGGACGGGGGTGCTATACAATTTAAAAGCTACCAAGACGGACGGGTAAATTTAATGATGCAGGGAAGTTGCAGTGGTTGCCCCAGCAGTATGATTACTTTAAAAGCAGGTATAGAAGGTATGATGAAAAGAATGATACCAGAGGTGAAGGAAGTGGTAGCAGAAAGCGAGTAAAAATTTTAATTAGACTTTATATAAAAGCATTGCATTTATTGCGATGCTTTTTTGTTTATAGCATATTTTATTGAAAGCCGAATTATGTTTATTTTCTATGCCACCATGCCCATGCAATTAAAACAAACTGTAATGGAAATAACCGCAACCATGCACCCCACAATGGTATACAAATTTCTTTGCCCATGCAACCGCCCTTCTGTATCATATAAATATGTGCAGGGATAAAAGCTAACAACATTGCTATTACTAAATAAGCTCCCAGTTTTCTCGTAGCCAGTATTACCAATAACACAGCACAGGTAATTTCTGCCAGCCCTGCCAAAATATTAATAACATAATGATTGGGTAAATAGGGAGGTATGATGGTGTAGTAACCTGATGGGTGAATAAAATGATTTACACCTGCACCTGCGTACAAAATAATTAGCAGCACAAGGCTTATTTTTTTGAACATGTTTTATATATTATTTGTACAATCTACGCATTTACAGGATGACTTTTATTTAAGTTACGTTAAACAGAAGTTGAATAAATATGGGGTTAAAAAACTATTTTCGTAAAAACTAACCGTTTGGATTTTTCAGAAATTTACAACCAGTTTATTGCAGACATTGACAACACAAGATGGTTTGAATACCTAGCCGTATTTTCAGGAATTATCAGTGTTTGGTACAGCCGTAAAGAAAATGTGCTGGTATATCCGACAGGGCTTGTCAATACAATTATATACATCTACATCAGCTTTAGCGGGCATTTACTGGGCGAAGCAACTGTGAATTTTTACTACACCATTATGAGTATTATTGGTTGGTATATGTGGTCAAAAAAAGATAATGCCAATAATATCGTATTGCATATAACAAAATCTACCAATAAAGAATGGCTTGCACAGCTTACATTTTTTGCTATATTTTATTTATCTTTTTTTGCTGCACTCACTTATTTTAAAAAAATGTTTTTTGATGGTGTAATTCCATGGGCTGATGCTTTTGCAAGCGCAACAGCGTTTACAGGTATGTGGCTAATGGTAAAAAAGAAGGTGGAAAGCTGGTATTGGTGGACAGCAACCAACATTGCATCTATACCGTTATACTTTGTAAAACACTATGTTTTTTCAAGCGTTTATTATGTTATTCTACTCATTATGTCAGTATTTGGTTTAATAAGCTGGCTAAAAATTTATAATAATAATAAACTTGAAACAAGTACTTAGAACCTTTTAATTTTAAAATTTCCCAATGGGGCCTTTTGTATATTTTAGTGAGATAAATTTTTTTTAAATGCCCGAAAAACTTTCATACTGCCAAGCTATTTCTTTTATGAAAGTGAAGGATTTTGAAGTGCATAAAAATTACCACGATG
>JBBRPX010000457.1:0-1728 GCA_038227505.1 Chitinophagales bacterium | reverse complement strand
GTGGAACAACCTTTGCCCAGGACTGGACTGCCGAAGTTGACTCCATGCCGCTCCATGCTCAGGCAGCAGGCTGTATTGATTTCGTTTTACCACTTAACAAAATTCCTGCTCAGTTAAAAAGCCTGGCTGTTGAACTTAAAATGTAGAAATAGACTTTAATAAAAGTCCTGCTAATCCTAATTAATTATTTTGAAAATACTTTTAGATTATTGAAATAAAAATAAATGCTTAATAATCGTTAAAAGCCTGCCGTTATAAATTTAGCTCTATCCTTAAAGTTAAGCGAAGCGTCTCTAAGGATTTTATAATAAAGGAGAGACTTTGTCTCGATCAATATAGTTAATTTTAAAGATGGGTGTTGATGGGTATAAAATAAGAGACCAACAGCCAGTGCATTTTATAACTTTTGCAACAGTGAAATGGATTGATGTTTTTACAAGAAGTGATCATGTAAATATTGTTATTGAAAAACTTGCCTATTGCCAAAAAGAAAAAAGTTTGCTTGTACATGCTTATTGTATAATGCCAAATCATTTGCATTTAATAATTTCATCTGCTAAAAATAATTTATCTGACATAATAAGAGACTTTAAGAAATTCACCTTCTCAAAAATTATAAAAGCTATTGAAGAAAACAACAAAGAAAGCAGAAGAAACCGGATGTTATGGATTTTTAAAAAAGCGGGAGAGAATAATGAGCGTAATAACAATTATCAATTCTGGCAACAGGATAACCACCCAATTGAATGTAGTACAGAAGAGATATTAAGAACGAGAATGAATTATTTGCATGACAACCCTGTGAGAGCAGGTTATGTATGGCGGGCTGAAGATTACAGGTATAGCAGTGCAATTGATTATTACACATCGCATAAAGGATTATTAGAAATAAATAGATAATTTGTGAAGTAGTGGCTGATGAGTATATACTCATTTTATTTAAAAATCCTTAGAGCGCTTCGCTTAACTCTAAGGATAGTAGGGGCAATCATGAACAATGCGATGTCACAATTTAAATGTTGTTTGGTCAGGCTTTACTGATAGTATGGTAAAAATAACTTTAACGATGTTTAAGCACCAATACAAAATTTTAAAAAAAGATTTGCCTAATGAAACTTACAAAATAAACGGTCGCTCACTCGACTACCATTTCGTTGGCCACTGCATGAAGATTGGAAAAGCACAGTGTTTAAGATAACCGTTATACCAATCTGACATATTTTGTAGTTTCATTAGGCTAAATCAAAAATAATTAGTTGGATCGTGTTTCACCAACCTGTGTTGTTTTACGCTTACGGTAATAAAACTTTGTCAATAACATGAATTACTCCGTTGGAAGCACTAATGTCAGCAGTAGTTACCTGTGCATTACCCACCATTACCTTTCCGTCTTTCACACTCACTTTTAATGTACTACCTTCTACCGTAGTTAACTCTTGCCCATCTTCCAAATCAGCGGCCATCGTTTCTCCGCTTACAACATGGTAAGTCAAAATTTTAGAGAGCTTGTCTTTGTTTTCAGGTTTTAATAAGTTGTCCACCTCTGATTGTATTGCAGCAAAAGCAGCATCAGTAGGAGCAAAAACTGTAAATGGTCCTTCGCCCTGCAAAGTTTCTACCAAGCCTGCAGCTGTTACTGCGGCAGCAAGTGTTTTAGAATCTGTCGAGGCGATTGCCACGATGTCTTTTTTCGTTGTCATTTCTTTTTCCATGTTGTTGTTTTTATAT
>JBBRPX010000456.1:0-1746 GCA_038227505.1 Chitinophagales bacterium | reverse complement strand
CCCACACGGGATACAGATTTGCCCACATCAACCGCAGGTAAAATACCGAGCTCAAAAAGTTTAGGAGATAGATAAATTTGGCCATCTGTAATTGAAATTAAATTGGTCGGGATGTATGCAGAAATATTTTGCGCTTCTGTTTCTATAATCGGCAACGCCGTTAACGATCCACCTTTCAGCGCATCACTTAAATGAGTTGATCTCTCCAATAATCTTGAATGTATATAAAAAATATCGCCGGGAAATGCTTCACGTCCTGGTGGTCTTCTCAGCAGTAAAGAGAGCTCACGGTAGGAACGTGCATGGTGTGTAAGGTCATCATACACGATCAACACATCTCGACCCTGTTCCATAAAATACTCGGCAATGCTGGTTGCCGCATAAGGTGCAATGTATTCCAAACCGGGACTATTATTTCCTTCTGCAACCACAACAACGGTATAATCCATTGCGCCTTTTTGCTGCAGGTTGGCAATTACTTTTGCAACAGCCGCTGCCCGCTGTCCAATGGCGCAATAAACGCATAAAACGTTTTTATCTTTTTGATTTAAGATAGCATCAATAGCAATCGCTGTCTTGCCGGTTTGGCGGTCACCTACAATTAATTCACGCTGACCACGCCCAATTGGAATCAATGCATCAATTACTTTAATACCGGTTTGTAGCGGAACTGTTACCTGACTTCTATCCATAATGGCATGTGCAGGGCGTTCAATAGGCAACCGTTTTTTGTAAGCAATCATACCTTTATCGTCAATGGGTTGTCCGAGCGGATCAACAACTCTTCCAATCAATGAATCTCCAACAGGAATATCCATCACTCTGCCCGTGCGTTCTACTTCATCACCGGCTTTCAGCAAAGAATCTTTTCCTAAAAGAATCACGCCTATTTCATCAGCATCAATATTATAAGCAATACCAAAAATACCATTTGGAAATTCCAGCAGTTCTTCAAAACCTACGCCCGGCAGCCCTGAAACTCTGGCAATGCCGGTTGATACGCTTGTAACCAAACCAACCTCCCGGGGTTTTATAGAAAACCTAAAGTCTGCTATTGCTTTATCTAACAGGCTGAGTGTATCATCTAATGTATTATCGGGTTCAATTGCTGGCATGTAATATTTTTTCCGGCTCTGGCTGTACTTTTTCTTTCCTGATTTCAGAAATATTTTTCTCTAACGAATTAAGGTATGCTGAAAAACTCCAGGAAAGTTTATAACCATTTGTTGAAAGTTCAATACCGCTGATAATTTGAGGCGTTGTTTTAAATTCTACGGGCGCATCTGCGCTAAGTATTACATTTATTGCATTCTTTATTTCGCCTTGTTGTTTTGCAGAAAGTTCAAACGCACTGCTTACTAAAATAGCATTGGTATTGGCTTTAAAGGCATCAATGAATTGTTTCTTTTCGTCATCTTTCAACGCTGCAATGTGTTTTACAAATGTGTTGGTTGATTGTTCCTCCAGGCTTACTGAAGCAATATCAGCAAGCGCTTTTCTTGTAATAGCAAAAACCTGTTTTTGGGTTTTTTCGGCTATTACTGCATTGTCATTTACTTGTTTTTCTTTAGCCACCTTTTCCATATTGGTACGCATGTTGTCTGCATCTGTTTTTGCGGCATCCATCAATTGCTGCTTTTTGGTATTTGCATCTGCAACCGCTTTATCCATCAATGCTGTTTTTTGCTGATCAAAATCTTCCTGCTGCTTTTTAAAATCCTCCTGTTGTTTTTGTGCAGCTACTTT
>JBBRPX010000455.1:0-1749 GCA_038227505.1 Chitinophagales bacterium | reverse complement strand
TAGATGCTTTTTAATCGTTTAAATAATCAATATTTTTTTTAATGTTGGAAGATTCAAAAAAGCCAATAATTTAAAGAAACAGATTTATAAAATAACCAGGTTTTAATACTCCTTGGGCTATTTTCGAAACTTGCAAATCGAGCGTTTGTATGTGTGTAATTTTTTGGTCTGTATTCATAACGGATAATACCAACGCATTCGTGCATGCAGCTTTGCGTGCAGCAGCTATGCTGAAATTAACAACTACTTTTTCTCCTTTTATATCATTCAAAAACCTAACGGGAAAACAGATTTTTGCCAGGTCTTTCTTCATTCCATTTGTAAGGTTGGAAATGATGTCGTTTCAATAGCGTTGCGTTATAAGTCGAACAATTTCAATTGGTTATCTTTTTGTTCTTTGAAATATTGTAATTGAGTTTGCTGAAACAGTTGATTTATGGGCATTTTTTCAAAAATGGAGATGCTTAAAATTTGTATTATTTCGTAGAGGCTTTGTTTGAGCATGAATTTCTTTTTGGCGATTGCTATCAACACGTAAATGGAGACTGCAATCCAAACCTGAGTTTTGACTGCATTTTCACTTTGCCCCCAAAATGATTTTATTTTTAAATGTTGTTTTATCCATTTGAAGAATAATTCTATTTTCCAACGATGTTTATAAAGTTGAGCAATATCGGACGCAGGAAGATTAAAGTTGTTTGTTAAGAAAACAAATACTTTTCCTGTATCATCCTTGAATTTTATTATCCTTAATTTTTCAGGGTAATCTTTTGCAGCATAATAGTTATTAAGCTTAATAATTTGATCAAATAGAATTGCTTTTGTTTTGTCCTTTGGACGGGAATATAAGCGCCTAAAGTTCATGTTGTCCTTTGCCCTGGTAACAAAGAATGCACCGCTCAAATGGATCTTGTAAAGCCGCTTGTAGTCTACGTATCCTCTATCCATCACATAAAAACTATTAGATTCAAAATTAACGACATCAAGGGCGTTAACGTCATGCATATTCGCATTTGTAAACAAGATAAATTTTGGAATTGATGTCTTCAAATCGATTTGTGTGTGCAATTTAATTCCGGCTTTTGTACTTCGGAAAACAGCCCAATAAAAAGAAGATAAACATAGGTCAATTGTAGTAGCATCTATTGCGAATACATTGTTGGCTATCTTAACCTCAAGATCATCATCATTGGCATAAAGTTGTTGGGCTTCTGTAATCAGCGACATAGCGAACTCCTCATAAATAAGGTAGGAACGACTCTCATTGGCTCGGGTTATAGTGCTGAGCGATACGACCTCGCCAATGCCAAGATGGTACATCTTATTTGTATTTGATTTTAAACACATCATTGTATCCGTGAGACTTTCTCGATGGGTAAGCTGACCAAAAGCCATGCATAAATATTGTTTCCAACAACTGAATTCTCGTACTTTGTAATCGCCAGAGTGCCTCTCTACAAGGGTTTGGAACTTTTTGTGGGAAATTAATCCCATTAATTGGGAGAATACATATTTATCTTGATTCATAACTATTGATTATCAATTAGTTACAAATATCTTGTTTTTCAAAAAATCAAATCGTTTCCAAAGCAAATTCCACGCAAACTCAATATTGACAATACTTTCAAAGAACTAAATTATTTCTAAACGCAACGCTAGTGACTCAGCCCATCTTTTATTGTAATCCTTTTAAAATTAAAAACAGGCGGCTGCTGTGCCTGCAGCGGTTGTGCAAACAAAACGAGCAGT
>JBBRPX010000454.1:0-1754 GCA_038227505.1 Chitinophagales bacterium | reverse complement strand
TTCTTCCCAATATTTTTTTTGCATTATCATCAAGACTTTCGTTAGTAAGTAACAATAATTCTGCATAACTTTTTATAGCAGATAATGGTGTACGTAGGTCGTGCGAAACAGTAAAACTAAAGGTATCTAATTCTTCATGCGCCACTTTTAAACGCTCATTTAACTGTCGTATTTCATCTGCCTTACGGTTTATCTGGTAAATAACCTGTTCCCGTAAATTAACCAGAGCGGCTATTTCTGCTCGGCTCCATTTTTCTGAGCTATACCTTACTATTTCCGTCCACTTTTCAAATGACTTACGTGGCGATAACTGCAACGAACCATCACTGGCTGCTACTACCGCTTTTTCTGGATTACCAGCCCAGTTAATGCTTTGCTTTTGCTCTGGTTTAAAAATTAAAATCATTTCAGATAATTCTCTGGAAAGTATACAGGCAAATAATCCACTGGCAAAATCACTGTACTTTTCTGCGGCAGGGTATATTGTCGGAAACCGATGGGTATAAAACACCATATCCTGTGAATTATTAAGTAGCCATTTTACTATTTCTTTTATCTCATCGTTATTGGGCGTTACACCAACGCTCGTAATCTTATTGTCAAATAAAGTACGGCACCTGAACTAGCACAAATATTATTGATGGTGATTACATTGGCTGTTAATGAACTTAAAACATCACCTTCTTTTTCTATATATTTTATAAGTGTATTTACCGTTTGGTTAAGTACCGCAAACTTTTCACTGTCTTCTTCTCCAAGCCTGTACTCCAAGGCGGGGGAAAGTATCTGGCCAATTAATTTTGAAGCCTCCCTGGCTTTATAATCAATAAATTTGGGAGAATAATTGTGGCAGGCTATGAGCCCCCAAAGTTCACCATGCGAAATAAGACTAATACTGAAACTAGCTGCAACACCCATGTTTTTTAAATACTGGATATGTATGGGTGACACTGCTCTTAACACAGAGTGGGTAAGATCTAGTGGCGCATTCTGACCTTTATTACCAATAATAGCAGGGCAGTCTATATTTACATCTGATAAAATACGGGTTAAATTTATTTTGTATAACTCCCTTGCCGGATTTGGAATATCCGTGGCCGGATAATACATACCCACAAAAGGTTCTAAATCAGTATTCTTTTCTTCTGCAACCACTTCCCCATGGCCATCTTCTCCAAACTGGTAAATCATTACTCTGTCGTATTGTATGATTTTCTTTATTTCCAAGGCGGCAGTTTTAAGCATGGAATGTAAGCCAGACTGCGCCAGTATCGCTGATATTGAACGCCCAATTGTTTTTTGTACATCAAAGTCTTCAATTATCATGCAGGGTTCAAACTCCAATAGTAAGATGGAGGGTGCATTTTTTATGATAAGGTTGAATGGTTTGCCATCCAGTTCTAGATAAAAAGGATTAAGGTTTTCAAAACCTTTGCCGAACCCTAGAGTTATTATTTGAGACAATTTTAGCTTATTGCCATTATTGGAAATGTTCAATCGGGCTTCTATTTCATCAATATGCTTACCAAGATATTCTATGGCATCGTCGTTAATAAATGCCGACGTATTTTCGCTGATATATTGAATTACCTGGTCTTTACTATCAACGGCAATCAAAAATCCATGACCTTGAATTTTTCCTAAAATATGAATAGGCTCTTTGTCGCAATTAGTTATATCAACTTTAAATTCAACCATAATATTAAATTTTTTTAAATCTTTTATATATAAATAAAATTAGTTTTTCCCCATGT
>JBBRPX010000453.1:0-1758 GCA_038227505.1 Chitinophagales bacterium | reverse complement strand
TTCGTCGATAAATTCTCCTGTTTCAAATTCTTTATACTGTAATTTAGAAATCACCTCTGTCATAATAAGTCAAGGATTATTAAATTATTGGAGTGCTCCAATAAAATTGCTACCAACGATAGGGCTTTGCGATGTTGGGGGATTTGAAAAACGTCAAGCTCGGAACCGCTGCTGATTGAAAAACAAAAGTACAAGATAACAACCAAAAGCCTACCGATGCTTGTCCTGCCCGAACAACTGCTGCCATGTTGCTAATGATGAAGATATAACGTCAAGCCCCAATATTGCAAAACCCCATGTTGGCTGCTGCTTTTTATTCCAATGATTTTAGTTTCTTTTTACTGTCTTCATCTTTCGGATTTAAGTCAATTGCCTTTTTATAGGCAACGATTGCCTTGCTCTTGTCACCTCCTTTTACATAAGCATCCCCTAAAACTGCATAACTTATGTAAGATGCCGGATGATTTTTAATGTTCATTTCCAACAGGTCAATTGCAACATTCAATTTATCCGGAGTGTTTACATATTGGTACGCTAAGGTTACAATTCCCGGTTCATCAGGCAATACGTTATATCCGTATTCTAAAGAAAGTTGCTGATAAAACTTTGTAATTAATGCGGCAGTAGTATCCGTGGCTGCAGGTTTCCATCTTGCATAGATAAACTTCAAGGCATCGTACTCCGCTTTTACAGGTTCGCTACCGTGTGTCTCATCAGGATAGTATATATACTTGTAGGTTAGTCCTTTTAAATCTTTCTTTCGCAATAAGGTATCATAGCGAAGAACACTATTATGAAACACATTTCCTTCGCTTCCATCACTGAAAAATAATTTTTTGTTCTTTATGTTTTCGTTACTAAGTGTCGTGTCGGCTCTTTTAATTTCATGTCCGTTATCCCACCAAAGTGAGGGGCTGATTGCTATATAAGCATTGAACCAGTCAGGATGGGCAGAAAAACAATATAAAGACATCAATCCTCCTAAGGAATGACCGGATAATATTTTGTAGGATGTCGTTTTGTAATGTTGTTCGATATAGGGTATTACTTCTTCTTTCACAAAGCGCAAAAAAACTTCCCCGCCACCTGTTGTTTTGTTAGGCGATTGGGCACTTGTGTCGACTGTGCCAAAATAATCAAGTAGTGTATGTGTGGGTGTTAAGTCACGCATACGATCGTAGTGATAATTACTGATACCAACAACCAACATTGGTGGCAAGTCATTATATACTTTAGAAAGATAGTGCACCTGGCTTGCAACAAATGTGGTGTGAGCGTCTCCATCCATTAAATACAATACAGGTGTTGGCTGTGGACCAAAGTATATTGTATCGGTGTTTGGATTGTAAATATAAATCTTCCGGTCTTCATTTAAAATCTTTGAATGTATTGTAATGATGTCTGCAACTGTGAGTTTAGTTGTGTCAGTCTGTTGTGCTCTCGCCATTGTCGGCAGCATCCATCCATTTAAAACAAAAAAAATAAAAATAAAATTTGTCCGAACAGCTCTACTGAGCAATGTCATATTGATCATAAACAAAATAATTTTTAAATTTAAAGTTAAGTAGCAGCCAACGTTAGGGCTTTGTAGCAGGTGTGGCATTAGAATTCCTGTCCGCCCGGAACCGCTGCTGATTGAAAAACAAATGTACAAGATAAGTTGCAAAAGTTCAGCGATGTTGGTCAAGCCCGAACAAATGCTGCTATGTTTTTGATGCCGATTGCTACAACTTCAAGCCGCACTTGCACAAAACCCAT
>JBBRPX010000452.1:0-1768 GCA_038227505.1 Chitinophagales bacterium | reverse complement strand
TAAGATGTAATACCCTCCTCCTGTCTTCCTCGGTTTTTAAGATTTCGATAAAAAATTCTCTGTAATCCTTTACAGGCTTGATTTCATTTTTATTTTAGGGTGACCCAGCCTTATTTTTGGTGTATGTTCGTCAGAAAGAAGGCCAATAAAAGTGGAATAATCAGCATCCAGGTGTTGGAAAAAGTTGCAGGTAAATCTATTCTTGTCAAAACAGTAGGCAGTTCTTCGGACCCTACTGAAATTGAAGCATTACTGATAAAAGGCAAACAACTCATCCCTGTTTTAAAAGGTCAGACCAGTTTTCATTTTGATAAAGACAACGAAGATCAACTGGTAAATTTATTCTTTAATGGAATACGGGAGTTAAGCCTGGTGGGCCCAGAGCTTTTATTGGGCAAGTTGTTCAATGAGATCGGTTTTAATACCATTAAAGATGATCTGTTTCGCCACCTGGTATTAACCCGGTTATGCTACCCGGTAAGCAAGTTAAAAACAACAGACTACTTATTTAAATACAAAGGCCTTTCCATAGATGTGGAAAGCATATACCGCTATTTGGATAAGCTGAACAATAAACAAAAAGAACAAATCCAAAATATAAGCTATAGCCATACGCTGAAAGTATTGAATAATGAAATGAGCATCGTATTTTATGATGTAACTACGCTCTATTTTGAAGCAGAGCAGGAAGATGATTTACGCAAAACAGGCTTTAGTAAAGACGGCCGGCATCAGCAACCTCAAATTGTATTGGGCCTGCTGGTTAGCACAGGAGGCTATCCATTGGCCTATGAAATATTTGATGGTAAAAAGTTTGAAGGCCATACCATGCTGCCGGTTATAGAAGCCTTTAAAGCTAAATACAAACTAAAAAAAATGATTGTAGTTGCAGACGCCGGACTAATGTCAAACGATAATATTACCGAACTGCAAAACCAGCATTATGAATATATCATCGGAGCAAGAATAAAAAATGAAACAAAATCTATTGAAAAGCAAATATTATCTGCCAATTTAAAAAATGGAGAAAGTATAGCTATTGTTAAAGATGAAACTAGCCGCATCGTAATCAGTTACTCAGAAAGCCGGGCAAAAAAAGATGCTGCCAACAGAAAACGGGGATTAGAAAAATTAGAAAAAAATATCACAAAGGGCAAACTCACCAAACAGCATATCAACAACCGTGGCTATAACAAATACCTGAAACTGGAAGGTGACGTGAAAATAAGTATTGATAAAGAAAAATATGGAGCCGATGCAAAATGGGATGGCTTGAAAGGGTATTCAACTAACACCACTTTATCCAAAGATCAAATCATCGAAAACTACAGCCACTTGTGGCAAATTGAAAAAGCATTCAGGATATCTAAATCCGATTTAAGAATACGCCCCATTTTTCACAGGCTAAGGGGCAGAATTGAAGCACATATCTGTATTGCTTTTTGTGCCTATAAGATTTATAAAGAACTGGAAAGGCAATTAAAAGATAAAAAAGCGGGTATCAGCCCTGAAAAAGCAATAGATATTGCCAAAACAATTTATAAGATTACGATACAAACGAATCTGTCAAATACTATGCACTCCAGGCTTTATATAGACAAAGAAGAACAGCGCTACCTAATAAAATTATTTGATCTGTAAATTTGGGTGACCCAGTGAGGAAAACAGGAAAAAGCAATAGATATTGCCAAAACAATTTATAAGATTACGATACAAACGAATCTGTCAAATACTATGCACTCCAGGCTTTATATAGACAAAGAAGAAC
>JBBRPX010000451.1:0-1769 GCA_038227505.1 Chitinophagales bacterium | reverse complement strand
TGCTTATTGGCACTTTTTATGCCTCGTGTATTTACACGTTTCATACTAGTAAAATTAACCAACGTTCCAATGACTGGTTCTACCGTTTTACTTCTTACACGTACCATTTTCTTGGCGTAATATGGGTTTTGAGTGAGTTTTTGGTGCATTCGGTCATAGTGTTCTTTGTGAATGCTGTCGTCTATCTTTTTGTATTTGGTTACTTTACCGCAGCATTGTTCTGGTAAAGGACAGTTCTTGCAAGAACTTTCGCTACTTCTATAGGTGCGTTTTGTGTAACCTTTACTGTCAGTCTTTTCGCCTTTAAATAAAAGTAGGGCTCGGTTGCCACCTTCTTTAATACACTCGTACTGATGCAGTTCTTTATTAAAAATAAAACCTTCTCGCTCAGGCTTGTATTGCCCGAAGTTAGGAATATAGGCATTGATGTTTTTTTGGTGCAAATACTTTAAAGCTTCTCCGCTACTGTAACCTCCATCGGCTAATAGTTCTTCTAATTCAATGCCGTTTTCATTTAGATTCCCTTGTGTTAGCTCCACTATTTTTTCTATACATTGACTATCTCGTTTGTCTGCAAAATCAGAACAAGCACCTGTAATAACATGATGCGCATCGTCTACGGCGATTTGCCCAAAATAATTTAATTGCCTTGCTTTGCCTGGTTTTACACTTACTCTGGCATCGCTATCTGTAGGAGAATAGTGAGTATGATTACTTAAATATTTTGGACGAATTAAATTGCCATTCTCATCTTCTCTATCGCCTTTTTGACTTGCTTTGGGCATCTCTTTATAGGCTTGTTCTTGCCAAGCGTGGTGTTGTTCTACTAACTTTTTTCTTGTAGTAGTAGCTTTAAACTCACTGTTTTCTTCCAATTCATTAACAAAGGCACTAACATCTTGCAAAATTTCTTTCTCCACCAAACTATCTAGTGAAGCATTGGCTTTTATAAAAACGCTGTCAATAGCTTGGCGTTTGCCTCGAACCATGCCTTTTTGAACACATAAAGACAATACTTTTTTGAATAATTCTAAAAAAACTTCTTCGCCATACAATTGGCGTGTTCTGCTAATAGTGCTATGCCATGGTAAGGGTTCGTCAATATCATACCTAATAAATAATCGAACATCTAAACAATTGGAACAATAATCGATAAGTTTTCTGTCGGAATTAATATTATTTAAATAACCTACCAAACAGATTTTGAAAAAAATAACAGGATCAATACTATCTTGACCTTGATCGCCATAATAATTCTTAGTTGCTTTATATAAAAATCGAAAATCAATCGATTTATCTACCAATCGATAAAAATTATCTTCGCTTACTAAGTCTTGAAGATAAACTTGATAGAGCATTTTTGGGTGTAATTCTTTTCTTCCTTGCATAGTCTAAAAATACAAAAATGCTAGCTTTTAAGCAAATTTTTTATCTTATATTTGTGTTGTGCAACAAGCACAGCGGTTTGGCGCAAGCGGGGTTTGGGTCATTAATTTAAAGTTGGTTTTGTATTTAGAAGTCTGGTTTTAAATTTATAATTTTGGGCTAATCAAATTCCCGCCTGACGCCAAGCCACGGGACGATGGAAAAAATCGCCCTTCGGGACAATTTTTTCCATTGGGCTCCCGCTACGCGGGTGATGGAAAACCATCGTTGCTTTCGCACGACGTTCTTCCATCACCCGCTTTGAGAGATTTCTTTTCAAAAGCTTCGCTTTCTCAAGAAACCTCGCAAAGCGGGAGCCCATTGGCAGCAAGCTAAAAAAAAAT
>JBBRPX010000450.1:0-1777 GCA_038227505.1 Chitinophagales bacterium | reverse complement strand
CTTTTTAAAAAGGATAACGGGTCAGGGCCAAAAAGAATTACCCTTAAAAGAAGTGGAAGAACACGTTGAAATTATCCTTAATGAATTAAATTTATTACCGTTTAATAATACTCTTTCTGATTTGAAGAATAAAATTTATATATTTTTAACACACTTTAAAATAACGATTTCGTCTAATGACATTTTAAATGAATTATCAATACATTCTTTAAACATTTTAATCGGTGAGTGTTTCAATTTTCTAGCTAAGATTAAATCTAAGAATGCTTACGACATTATATCAAAAGACGATTTATTTCATTTATTAATTCATAGTGGTTCTAATATTAAGAGACAGAAATTTACTAGAAAAGCACAATTGAGGATTTCCTATGTATTGGCTTTTGTTTATCAATTTTCATTTTCCAAGATAGCTGAATTAAAAAAATCTCAAATTCAAACGTTGATCGAAATTCCTTCTTTCCAAGAGGGTTCAAATTTAATTGATAATAAAGAAAAATTGGTTTTATTAAATCTAATTAAAGATGATTTTTATAAATTATTTTCTGAATTAACGGACGAAGAAAAAATGAAAATGGATACAATCAGTACTAAAAATTTTGTTACTTTTATAAAACGAGATTTTAGTGAAACTTGTCAATTCCTTAAAATAGAAAAAAAGTTTACTCTTAAATCGTTTTATCTAAATCCTTCTTAGTGTATTTTTCAAATATAAAACAGTGACACGGAATTTCATAACTTTTATTTCCATTCTCTTTATCCTCTTCATCAAAAAAGAGAAAGGTAAAAGTATTTTTTAAAAGTAGAGGGTGATTTTCTAACGCATAGAAATTGATTTCAACTTTGTCTATGCCGAGAAAGTTTGAATTTAACAAAAAAGGGAAACGATTTATTGGCTCTATCTGAGCTAGAGACTCTAGATTATCTAGATTAGCCAATGAATAAAAATAATTACTATTACTACTATTACTACTATTACTACTATTCATAATTTCTTCAAACATTAGGTTTAGAGCTATTAGATCTATTGGACCTATTTATAAAATTTATAAGGGTACTCATTTTTAAATTTGTTTCGGATGCAAACATTTTTAATGTGTACCTTTGTACACGAGTACAATTCTTATATTTTAAAAAGCACTCCTCAAAATTTAACGGCATAGGGACAGGTTTTCGACCTTTGTAGGCACCCCTACTTTTAGCGGCCAAAATACCAATTAGCTGTGTTTCTCTAATAATATTACGTTCATATTCAGCCACAGAAGCCATTACTTGAAAAAGCAAATTACCTGTAAGACTACAAAAATCGAAATCTTTAGGGAAAGAAATTAGACGAACATTTTTTGATTTAAAGAAAGATACATGATAATTTTGATCCGTTAAACTGCGGCCGATTCGGTCTAAAGCTGTTACTATAAACCAGTCACCTTCCCTTATCATTTCCAATAAATTTTGAAAACCAGGTCTTTCAAGACCATTTTTACCGGAAAGAACATCTTCAAATATTTTAAATATATCATAATTTTTTTGATATAAAGCTAGGTGTTGAGTTTCTAAATTCTGGCTGCCTTGGATTATTTCGCTAAGAAAAAACCGGATCTCATTTCATCCCAATTTAGTTCCCTTTATACTAATTTAAGTAAATATTGTGATGTTAAATTGAAAGATGTGGAACCAAAATATACCCTGGACAGTTTCATCTATCCTAATGAGTTGATGGAGTGGTTTAATGAGTTGAAAACAACCCGTACGTTAGTTTTAGAGTCTGCCTCAGGCT
>JBBRPX010000449.1:0-1779 GCA_038227505.1 Chitinophagales bacterium | reverse complement strand
GCCTACAGAACATTTTGTGAACCGGGGAAAGACAAGGCGCTGACCTTCTCTCCTACCTATGGAATGTACGATGTATCCGCAGCAATCAACAATGTTGAATTAATAAAAATTCCACTGACAGAAACGTTTCAAATTGATGTTGAAGTATTGAATAAATACATAGACGAGGAAAATCTAAAACTCATTTTTATATGCTCACCCAATAATCCATCCGGTAATAATTTAGATAATATTGAGGATATTTTAAAAAGATTTAAGGGAATTGTATTTTTAGATGAAGCCTATAATGATTTTAGCGAAACGGAATCTTACCTGTCAAAGCTAAGTTCCTATCCTAACCTGATCATTTCACAAACTTTTAGCAAAGCCAGGGGTTTGGCAGCAGCCAGAGTGGGTACAGCATTTGCTTCTAAAGAAATAATTAATTTATACAACAAGGTAAAGCCACCATATAATATAAGCAAACTCAACCAGGAAGCCGCATTGCAGTCGCTTGAAGAACAGCAACAGTTTGAAGAAAATATAAATTCTATTTTAGTTCAACGAGCCTTTTTGAAGAGCGAATTAGCTAAAATTAATTTGGTTAAAAAAATCTATCCTACAGATGCAAATTTTATGTTGATAGAGGTAGAAGATGCCGATAAAATATATACTGAACTGGTAAACCAAAAAGTAATTACCCGCAACAGAAACAGCGTTGTAAAAAACTGTATCAGAATAACGGTAGGCAGTGAAACTGAAAATGAAAAGTTGATATTTGCATTAAAAACATTGGAGTCAAGTCTTCGGTAATGTATGTATAAAATACTTTAAGCAACGCGTTAAAAAAGAAAAAGAAATGCTAAGATGCATATAACTCAACTTTTTCTCTTTTCTCTTTTTTACTTCTTGTTCTTCTAGCCAAAATACGTTTTAGTTAAGTTGAGAGAAAGCAAATCATAAAATAAAATGAAAAAAGTACTTTTTATAGACAGAGATGGAACTTTGGTTATTGAGCCACCTATCGACTGCCAGCTTGATTCTTTGGAGAAGTTGGAATTTTATCCCGGCGTATTTCAATACTTAAGCCGCATTACAAAGGAATTAAATTATGAGCTTGTAATGGTTACTAACCAGGATGGATTGGGTACCAACTCTTTCCCCGAAGATACCTTTTGGCCTGCGCAAAATAAAGTGATTGGTGCTTTTAAAAATGAAGGGGTAATTTTTGCAGATATCATCATAGATAAAACAATGCCTGCAGAAAATGCACCAACCCGAAAACCAGGTACTGCCTTGCTTACCCAATACATGAACGGCAACTATGACCTGAAGAATTCTTATGTGATTGGCGATAGAATGACGGACGTGCAGCTATCAAAAAACCTGGGTTGTGGTGCTATATTTTTAGGAGAAGATAATGGGGAGGTTGAGTTAAGCACCAAAGATTGGTCTGCTATTTATTCTTTCTTAAAAAGTAAGCCAAGAAAAGCTACGGTGGTAAGAAAAACAAACGAGACAAATATTGAAGTAATCATCAATTTAGATGGCACAGGAAAAAGTGTATTAAACACTGGATTAGGTTTCTTTGACCACATGCTGGAGCAGATTGCAAAGCACGGCAACATGGATATTCACGTGGAAGTAAAAGGTGATTTGCATATTGATGAACATCATACGATAGAAGATGTTGCCATTACATTAGGTGAAACATTTTTAAAGGCGTTGGATAATAAAAAAGGAATTGAAAGATATGGCTTTTTATTACCGATGGATGATTGCCTGGCACAGGTAGCTATT
>JBBRPX010000448.1:0-1781 GCA_038227505.1 Chitinophagales bacterium | reverse complement strand
CAAAGAACTTGGTTATTGCAACGGTATTGAAAACTACTCTCGTTTTTTTGACCAGCGTTTACCCGGTGCAAGACCTTTCTGTTTGATAGATTATTTTCCAAAAGATTTCCTTTGCATGCTCGATGAAAGCCACCAGACTGTCCCACAAATAAGTGGTATGTATGGTGGTGACAGAAGCAGAAAAATCACACTAGTTGAATATGGTTTTCGTTTGCCATCTGCCATGGATAACCGTCCGCAAAACTTTCACGAGTTTGAAAACCTCGTTAACCAAACAGTATACGTTTCGGCAACGCCGGGAGAATATGAACTGGAAAAAAGTGGCGGCGTTGTAGTAGAGCAGGTTGTGCGCCCAACAGGATTATTGGATCCGCCAATTGAAATTCGCCCATCTGTTAACCAGATAGATGACCTGTTGGATGAAATAGACAAACGCATAAAAATGGGTGACCGTATTTTGGTTACAACACTTACCAAAAGAATGGCGGAAGAGATGGATAAATACCTGCACCGCATCAACATCAAATCAAAATACATCCACAGCAACGTGCATACATTAGATAGAATAGAAATACTGCGTGAATTGCGCCTGGGAATTATTGATGTACTCGTTGGTGTAAATTTATTAAGAGAGGGATTAGATTTGCCAGAAGTATCCCTAGTGGCCATTTTAGATGCAGACAAAGAAGGTTTTCTCCGCAATGAAAGAAGTCTCACCCAAACAGCTGGTCGTGCTGCCCGTAATTCCAAAGGACTCGTAATTTTTTATGCAGATAAAATAACGGAGAGCATGCAAAAAACAATGGACGAAACAGACAGAAGAAGAGAAAAACAGGTTGCATTTAATACACTGCATGGAATTACCCCTACCACCATTATAAAAACAAAAGAGCAGGTTTTTGCTCAGGGCAGCGTACTCGATATAAAAGCATTTGATCCATCTAAACCAAATGCAATTGCAAATGATCAGGATATTTTAACTGTTGCCGCGGAGGACCAGGCAGAATACAAAACGATTCCTCAAATGGAGAAAGGTATTGTAAAGATTAAGAAAGATATGGAGCGGGCCGCAAGAGATATGGATTTTATGGAAGCTGCAAGGCTAAGAGATGAAATGTTTAAAATGCAGAAAGAACTGGAGGGGATGAAATAGTAGAACTATACACTGGCATAATTATTACTTAAATTCGTATTTACAAATACTATTTTATGAAATATTTAATAACAGTCATTGTTTGCATTCTCTCGCTGGTAGCCTGTAAAAAAGCAACCATAAAAAGTGTAAACACCAACAACAGCAAAGATTCACTTACTTATCAGCCAAAAGTTCAAGGCTCAAAATGGGTATACAGAAGAACCATTGGCGGCGTTCAAAATACTACGTATACATTTATCCGTTTATCCGCCGATACTGTTTTGTACGGCTCAACATTTCAAATATTCAGCAGCGATGACAATGCAACAAACCAGGCCAATCAATATATAAGGCAGGAGGGTGATAAATATTACAACATCTTAACAGCATCAACAAATACACCTCAATTATTAATTTTAGACGCTGCAAGAAATGTTAATGAAAGTTGGTTAGGTGGTGTTAATGGCAGCGATACGTACACTTATACAATGAAAGATAAAATCCCTATTTATGTTTTGGATGGTTTTACTTTTAAAAATGTGTTGGTTGTACACCTGGAAAGAACGGGCCCTAATCCATTATCCGGAGATACTTATTATGCACAGGGTATAGGGCAGGTTCAAAGTTTCGGTAGTGCAGCAGGTGT
>JBBRPX010000447.1:0-1783 GCA_038227505.1 Chitinophagales bacterium | reverse complement strand
ATATTAAAAAACAATTAGCTGATAATAATTCAAAGTTAATTGGTGAGAAATAAAAAATATGCTAATATGCAGGTTTGCTGATGTGTTGATGATTTTAATTTATTCTAAAAACTTTCCTGAAAAAATTATTTTGATACGTAGCTGCTTTTTTCAGAAAAATTTATTTCAAAAGAAATCCTACCATCGGGAGTGTAAAATAAACTGTGCTATTTGTTTAAATGATTTCAATTTAAGTTGAGATATTTTTTATCACTCATGAGAAAATGATGACTTTGTAGTTCGTTCAATTTTTGGATAACTGATATGAAAGTCATCATTTTTGAATGAGTTGCCGCCGGCAGGCAATACCTTAAAATCATAAATTAAGTTTTAATCGATCACCAAATATAATTGATAACTGAGATACCGTTAAGCTCCAGTTATGTAATGGCTGAGTCCATTTTTTGCTGATGTTTCTTTGTGCCAGGTAAATCAATTTGAGTAGCGCCATATCAGAGGTAAATGCAGTTTTATTTTTGGTAACTTTTCTCACCTGACGATGAAAACCCTCAATAGCGTTGGTGGTATAAATCAATGTGCGGATTTGCTCTGTGTATTTAAAATAGGTAGAAAGCTTATGCCAGTTATTTCTCCAGGACTTTATCACAAGAGGATATTTTTTATCCCATTTTTCTTCTAACCGATTTAAATTCTCCTCTGCCAACTCCAGTGAACTCGCTTTATATACTTCCTTAAGATCAACCATAAACTCTTTCTGATTCTTACTTGCAACGTATTTTAAAGAGTTGCGTATCTGATGCACTATGCAACTTTGTACTTCTGTTTTTGGATAAATACTGATAATGGCTTCTGAAAACCCTTTTAAATTATCGATGCATGCAATTAAAATATCTTCTACACCGCGGTGTTGTAAATCTGTCAGTACACTTAACCAGAAATTAGCCCCTTCGCTCTCTGAAACATACATCCCCAGTAATTCTTTCTTCCCCTCAGAAGTAATGCCCAGAATATTATACACTGCACGACTAATTACTTTTCCTTCTTCCTTCACCTTGTAATGCATGGCATCCATCCAAACAATGCAATATACCTGTTCTAATGCACGGGTCTGCCATTCCTTTATTTGAGGTATAATGCGATCTGTAATGGCACTTAAAGTGGCTGCTGAGATGTCCGTATCATACATCTCCTTTATATGTCCTGATATATCACGAAGACTCATACCCAATCCATACATGCCAATGATTTTCTTCTCCAGATTGTCAGCAAGAATCGTCTCCCTTTTCTTGACGATCTCCGGCTCAAAGCTGCTGTCCCGGTCCCGTGGTGTCTCTAATTCAAAACTTCCATCACTGCTTTTAACAAGCTTCTTACTTGTTCCATTACGACGATTACCACTAGCCCGCGAGTCATCGTCTAAGTGTTCCTCCATCTCTCCTTCAAGAGCCGATTCTAAAAATTGTTTCAGTAATGGAGAAAATGCTCCGTTCTTTCCCAATAAGGGTTCGCCGGATTTAAACTGTTCGAGTGCTTTCTTTTTGAGTGACTCATACTCATCGTTCATTTTTTTCATGCTGTTGCTTATTTAAAGATAAAGATTTACTTTGTTCTTTAAATAGCACAGTTTGTTTTACAGTCTCCTACCATCTTCTAAATCCTAGAAATCTTAGTTCAAATATCCACGTAATTAATTCTTCACCATCTTCCCTACCAACTTTTCTTTCTCTGTCTGTAAAATAATTACATATAACCCATCAGCTAATCCTGTTAATTGAAAATCTTT
>JBBRPX010000446.1:0-1789 GCA_038227505.1 Chitinophagales bacterium | reverse complement strand
TGATGCAGTACCTGGTCTCAATTCGCTGTATATAGCGTAAGGGTCTGCTTTAAAAGTTTCTTTTCCTTCAAAGCCTGTTATTTGGTATTTATACAAAACATATTCTGTCAGATAAGGGATGAAACCTTCCCAAATACCTGACGAATCTTGCCTAACAAACAACGGATGGAGATTTTTTTTCCAGCCATTAAATTCACCAATTACAAATACTTCTGTTGCATTTGGCGCCCATACAGCAAAATAAAAACCTTCTGTGTTCAGTACATTAATTTTATGACTTCCAAATTTTTGATGGGCATAAAAATGTTGTCCGTCCTGAAAAAGTTTGATATCCTTTCCGGTAAACAAAGAATAATTCCAAACCATTTTTGTACTGTCAATAAAATTTTCGTCTTCGTATGCCATTTAAACAACAAGTTAAACCGTTTGTACTATATAGAGTTAACATAAATTTAAGATAAGTTAGTTTGAGACTAATAATTAAAGTTACATTTTTGGAATTGCCTAATCTGAACAAATAAAACAAACAAATGTTCCAAAAATTTATTTTGCTTTGCATTATCAGTATTTTTTTCCTTTCTGCATCTGCTCAAAAAAATGAGGTTTCCGGTATCGTAAAAGATACTTCAACAAAGGCGAGTGTAAAAAATGCAGTAGTAATGCTGCTGACGCCAAATGATTCAGTAATATCAACATTTACAAGGGTGAAAGAAGATGGCTCTTACACCTTTAAAAATGTACAACCGGGCAAATATATTTTTGCCGTAACACACCCAAATTTTGGAGATTTTGTTGATGAAATTGAAATTAAAAGCAGTAATGAAATTTTAGCGCCTGTATCAATGACACCCAAAAGCAAATTGCTGGAAGCAGTTATTGTAAAAAGCGGTAACCCAATTCGTTTAAAAGGTGATACAACTATTTATACTGCCGATAGTTTTAAAGTGAGCGCCAATGCCAATGTGGAAGAATTGCTTAAAAAAATGCCCGGCATACAGGTAGATAAAAACGGACAGATAAAAGCTATGGGGCAAACGGTCGAAAAAGTTTTGGTGGATGGCGAGGAATTTTTTGGCGATGATCCTGGCATGGCGGTGAAAAACTTACGTGCAGATGCTGTAAAAGAAGTACAGGTATTTGATAAAAAAAGTGAACAGTCAGAGTTTACGGGTATTGATGATGGAAAAACACAAAAAACCATCAACCTAAAATTAAAGGAAGATAAAAAGAAAGGATATTTTGGTAAAATAGATGTAGCCGGTGGTTTAAAAAAAGATATTGATGACAGATATAATGATAATATTTTATTGAGCTCGTTTAAAGGCAAGAGAAAAGTTACCGGCTTTTTATTGAATGGAAATACAGGCCAGGATGGATTGAGCTGGCAGGATGAGCAAAAGTTTGGTGGTGGTAATGCTGACGCAGTGTTTGATGAGGAAAGTGGGAATACTTATTTTTACGGTTCTAGAGGTTCGGCAGATGGTGAACCTTACGTTGATGCAAAAGACGGCTTTATAACAAATGTAAATAGTGGTTTACAATACAGTAACAAATGGAATGATAAACTCAATTTAAATTTTGCACCAAGGTATAACAGCCAGCGCTACAATAATAACGAGCAAACTTTTACGCAAACACAAATTGCAGATTCAGTATTAAACGAAAACTCAAATAGTTTTACCGGCATAAACAGAAGCAATGTAAAACTTAAAGCTATCTACGATATTAAACTGGATTCTTCAAACACTTTAAAAATTACTGCCAACAGTAATTTTTACAATACTGAAAG
>JBBRPX010000445.1:0-1794 GCA_038227505.1 Chitinophagales bacterium | reverse complement strand
TGTAATCCCCTTGGCAGATGCAGTTACAAACGGCAGTGTAGAACGTGGCATTGCTGTTTGTGGCAGCGGTGTAGGCGCATGTATTGCAGTAAACAAAGTGGCCGGTGTAAGAGGCTGCTTGATTACGGAAAAATTTTCGGCAAAACAGGGTGTGGAAGATGATAATATGAACATCATATGCCTTGGCGGCCGTGTAATTACAGAGTCTTTGGCAGGGGAACTAGTAAATATTTTTCTGAAAGCAACATTCAGCGGTGCGGAAAGACACAATCGCCGGTTGGCTAAAGTGGCAGATATTGAAAACAATCATAAATAAATAAAAAATGAAAATTAGCCCTTTAGCAGGAAAAGCGGCAGAACAAAATATTTTAGTTAATATTCCTCGGCTTATTACAGCTTATTTCACAGGAATACCTGATGCAATGGTTCCAGCACAACGCATTTTATTCGGCACTTCTGGCCATCGTGGATCATCATTCAACAATTCTTTTAACGAAACCCATATCCTTGCTATTACCCAGGCGATTTGTTTTTACCGTAGAGAACACAAAATTAACGGTCCGTTATATCTTGGCTTTGATACACACGCATTATCAGCTTCTGCATTTGCCACTACTATGGAAGTGCTGGCAGCAAACAATGTTGAAGTGATGATTGCTAAAGGAAATGAATACACACCAACACCCGTTATTTCTCATGCCATTTTAAAATATAATCATGACCGAAAAACAGGGTTAGCAGATGGTATTGTTATCACACCTTCACATAATCCTCCACATGATGGCGGTTTTAAATATAATACACCCAATGGTGGACCTGCGCCTAATAAGGTTACAAATTGGATAGAAAAAAAAGCAAACGAATTGCTACATAATAAACTTCAAACGGTAAAAAGAATTACTTACGAAAAAGCAATTAAGGCAACTACCACACATGAACATGATTTCTTAAATACTTATGTTAATGATCTAGAAAACATCATTGATATGAACCTGATTCGGGATTCAAAAATTAATATAGGTGTTGATCCGCTTGGCGGTGCAGGAGTACATTATTGGCAACCCATTGCAGAACGTTATAAACTTAATTTGACCGTTGTAAATAAAATGGTTGATCCGACTTTTAGCTTTATGACGGTAGATTGGGACGGGCAAATTCGTATGGATCCATCTTCTCCTTATGCCATGCAACGATTGATTGCCATGAAAGACGATTATGATATTTCATTTGGTTGTGATACAGATCATGATCGGCATGGTATTGTTACTAAAAGTTCGGGTCTCTTACATCCAAATCATTATTTATCTGTCGCAGTTTCATATCTATTACAAAATCGGCCACAATGGAGTAAAACAGCAGCAGTTGGCAAAACAATCGTAACAACGCAGTTGATTGATCGCATTACAAAAAAATACGGTCGTCAGGTTTATGATACCCCTGTTGGATTCAAATGGTTTGTTGATGGCTTACTTAATAAGTCACTTTGTTTTGGTGGCGAAGAAAGTGCTGGTGCCTCTTTTTCAAGATTAAATGGCAGCGTTTGGGTTACAGATAAGGATGGATTTATACCAGCATTACTCTCCGCAGAAATCACTGCTAAAATGGGTAAAGATCCAAGCATTCTGTATAATGAATTGACTAGTGAATTTGGCAAACCTTTTTATAATCGCATAGAAGCAAAAGCAACGCTTGAACAAAAAGAGAAGCTTAGTAAACTGTCACCCAATACTATTAAGCGAAAGGAATTAGCAGGCGAAAAAATTATTGACTTACTAACAAAAGCCCCTGGAGATA
>JBBRPX010000444.1:0-1802 GCA_038227505.1 Chitinophagales bacterium | reverse complement strand
CAAAAATGCCTGCAATGCTGGTTATGGGTAGTTTTATTTGTAGGATCGGGCTCGTGTTGGCAGGGTTTTATTTTGTTGGGTTAGGCGATTGGAAAAAATTAGTTATATGCCTCATCGGCTTTATCGTAGCCCGTTTCGCTGTTATCTGGTATACGAAATTGGTAGATGAAAAAATGATGCAAATAAAAAAGGAGGCTATACATGAAGCTTAGTCCTGACCAAACTATTTTCTGGCAAAATGGTTTCATTACCATAAACCTTACCCTTGTTACAACATGGGCATTAATGCTGGTATTAGTAGTAGGCGCAAAGTTGATTACACGAAATTTAAAAACAGGCATGATCATTTCACGCTGGCAATGCATACTTGAAATAATTGTTACCGGTATAAACGATCAAATAAAAGAAGTTGGGTTAAACAATCCCAGAAAATACATCGGTTTTATTGGCACATTGTTTTTATTTATCGGCACAGCCAACCTCTGTATTATTTTTCCGGGCTATACGCCACCAACTGCATCACTTTCCACCACAACAGCCATGGCTCTTTGCGTATTCATAGCCGTGCCTTTTTTTGGCATTCAAAAAAGTGGCTTAGGAGGATATTTAAAATCATACCTGAAGCCAACGTTTATCATGTTGCCTTTCAATCTTATCAGCGAAGTATCCCGAACCCTCGCTTTGGCTGTAAGGTTATTTGGTAACGTGATGAGCGGAGGCATGATCGTTGCAATTTTACTCAGCATTTCACCATTTATTTTTCCGGTTATTATGAATGCACTTGGCTTATTAACCGGAATGGTACAGGCATATATTTTCAGCATATTGGCAACAGTGTATATAACTGCTGCAGTGCATGATTCAAAAAAAACAGAAAAATCTACATTAGAAACAAATAATAAAACAAATAAAAATGGATAGTACAACCCTCATTGCAATAGCTTCAATAATAACTGCAGGCCTTACAACCGGTATTGGTTGCATGATGCCGGCCTTGGGCGAAGGCAAATCCGTCGCATCGGCATTAAGTTCTATTGCACAACAACCCGATGCTGCGCCAACTATTACAAGAACATTGTTTGTAGGATTAGCCATGATAGAATCTACAGCAATTTATTGTTTCGTAGTTTCTATGATACTGATTTTTGCCAATCCTTTCTGGAATCACATCATTGCTGTGCATAAGTAGTGACATGATCAAGAAGAGAAGTGGCACTTCACCAACAAATGTTTTTGCGAATTTAATTTGGCAAAAAAATAAAAAATATTAAATGAATATTAATTGGTTCACCGTATTAGCACAGGTAATTAACTTCCTCCTTTTAGTGTGGTTGTTAAAAAAGTTTTTGTACAAGCCAATTCTTAATGCCATAGATGAAAGAGAGAAAAAAATAACAGAAAAATTAAAAGATGCAGATACACAAAAAGTAGCTGCACAAAAACAACAGGAGGATTTTAAAAAGCAGCAGGAAGATTTTGATCAGCAAAAAACAGCATTGATGGGTAAAGCCGTTGCAGATGCAAATACCAAAAAGCAGCAATTGATGGATGCCGCAAAAACAGATGCAGACAACATGCGTACCAATATGGAAAAGGCGGCTAAAGAAAAACAAGTAAGTGACAATGCAGTAATAGCCGAAAAAACCCAAAAACAGGTTTTTGCTATTACAAGAAAAGCGCTTACTGATATTGCTTCAGTAAGCCTGGAGGAACAATCAACCAACACATTTGTAAAACACATTGCAGCGTTGAAAGATGACGAAAAGAAACAATTCATTGATGCCTTTAAAGCCAATACCAAT
>JBBRPX010000443.1:0-1840 GCA_038227505.1 Chitinophagales bacterium | reverse complement strand
TAACTATTGTCAAACAACTTTTAATACGTATAAAAAGTTAAAAGTATAGTATAAGCCCGAGTAATACTACTTGCTCAAATGCATACTTCTTTCTTTATACAATTGCCTAAAATACGGATCCCGCAAATCTTTTATAAAACGAATTGCTTCGCCTGTGCTTTTCATTTCCGGACCAAGTTCTTTGTTTACCCCGGGGAATTTATTAAAGGAGAAAACCGGTTCTTTTATTGCAAAGCCTTTCAGGTTTTTCTCAAACGTAAAATCCTTCAATTTTGCCACACCAAGCATCACCTTTGTAGCGATATTTAAATATGGAATGCCATAAGCCTTGGCGATAAAAGGCGTTGTACGGCTTGCTCTTGGGTTAGCTTCAATAACATACACGTTACCATCTTTTATGGCAAACTGAATATTTATCAGTCCTTTTATATTAAGCGTTCTGGCAATTTTTTCTGCATATTCTTCCATGGCATGTACTACCAATGGTGTAAGATTAAACTGTGGCAATACTGCATTACTATCGCCACTGTGTATTCCTGCCGGTTCAATATGTTCCATCAAACCCATCACGTGAAAATCTTCACCATCAAATATGGCGTCTATTTCTGCTTCCTGGCAACGGTCGAGAAAATGATCTATCAAAATTTTATTCCCCGGCAAATGTTTTAATAAACTCAACACGCCTTTTTCCAGTTCATCATCATTTAAAACAATGCGCATACGTTGCCCGCCTAATACATAACTTGGGCGCAACAACACCGGGTAACCAACTTCTTTTGCCACTTCAATAGCCTGGTCAGTATCGTAGGCGGTACCGTAATTTGGATAAGGGATTTCCAGCTCTTTTAAAATATCACTAAAGCGACCACGGTCTTCAGCGATATCCATACTGTCGAAAGATGTACCGATTATTTTTACCCCTTTCTCCGTCAGTTTTTTTGCAAGTTTCAATGCTGTTTGTCCTCCCAATTGAACAATGACACCTTCGGGTTTTTCATGCTCAATTATTTCCCAGATATGTTCCCAATAAACCGGTTCAAAATATAGTTTATCAGCCATATCAAAATCGGTACTCACCGTTTCGGGGTTACAATTTACCATAATGGCTTCCATACCTGCTTCTTTTATAGCAAGCAAACCATGCACACAACAATAGTCAAACTCAATGCCCTGGCCTATGCGGTTTGGCCCGCTGCCAAGCACAATTATTTTCTTTTTTGAAGAAGAGACAGACTCATTGGAATTTAACCCTGTAGATTGGTTTTCAAATGTTGAATAAAAATACGGCGTCTTCGCTTCAAACTCAGCACTGCAGGTATCTACCATTTTAAAAACTCTGGTAATGCCCAATGCTTTTCTGCGTTCATATAAATCATCTGCATCGCCATCCTGCATTATTCGTATCATTTGCTCATCTGAGAACCCAAGCATTTTTGCTTCTCTCAATAATTCTTCAGGTAACGACGCAAAATTGTATTTGGCAATCTCTTTTTCGCAGTCGCATATTTTTTGAATCTGGTAAATAAACCAACGGTCTATTAGCGTACTTTCACAAATACGTTTTACGCTTACACCCGCCATCAGCGCATCTTTTATGCGAAAAACCCTGTCCCATTTTGGTATTTTAATATATTCAATGAGCTCTTCGCTGTGCATTACACTTTTACCATAATAACCCAACCCAACGGCCTCATTTTCTAAACTCACACATGCTTTCTGTATTGCTTCTGCAAAGCTTCTGCCTATTGCCATCACCTCACCTACACTCTTCATTTGAAAACCAAGTGTATCATTGGCGCCTTTAAATTTATCAAAATTCCAACGAGGTATTTTTACAATT
>JBBRPX010000442.1:0-1861 GCA_038227505.1 Chitinophagales bacterium | reverse complement strand
TTATTTTGCGATAACATGGCTCCAAAACGGATTAGCGAAAATGAGTATCATCGATACTACAAAGCAGTAAATCGCTGTTGACTCAATCATTGCAAGGCCCACAAACAATGTTCTTGTAATTGTTGGCGCAGCATCAGGTTGCTGTGCAATGGAGCTTAACGCTGATGCTACTGATCTGCCTTCGCCTAACGCGGGCATCATGCAACCAATTCCGGTTGTAAGTCCTGCAGTTACAATTGATGCTACTGCAATAAGAGTTGTGCTGTCCATTTTAATTTTTTTAATTTGTTGTTAATAATTTTACTTTATCTGTTTTTGCATCATGCACTGCCGCAGTTATATAAACTGTTGCCAGTATGCTGAAAATATATGCTTGTACCATACCCGTAAGTAACCCGAGTGCATTCATAATAACCGGAAAAATAAAAGGTGATATACTTAATAAAATAGCTACTATCATTCCGCCACTCATGATATTGCCAAACAATCTTACTGCCAATGCAAGTGTGCGAGAAATTTCGCTGATGAGATTAAATGGCAACATGATAAATGTTGGTTTTAAATACGATTTCAGGTAACCGCCCAAACCACTTTTTTCAATACCAAAAAATGGAACGGCAATGAATACACAAAACGCCAATGCTGCTGTGGTAGATAGCGAAGCTGTTGGCGGTGTGTACCCCGGAAAAATAATACATAAGTTGGCTGTGCCGATAAATAAAAACAAGGTGCCGATAAAGCCGATATATTGTTCGGGATGATCTAAACCAACATCTTTGATTTGTTTGTTGATGCCTGTTACAATCATTTCAAGAATACATTGCCAACGTGAAATGGTATTATCTGTTTTTAGTTTTCGTGTAATCAATCCTGCACCTACAATTAATATAAGCATTAAAGCCCATGTAGTAACAATGGTTAGATTAATTGTAATAAAACCATGTTGCCAGAATACAGTTTCGTCAGGACTAAGTTTCATGATTGACCTCCATTTTTAATTGCAATTTTTTTTTATCAATTGATTTTGTATAATGAATAATAACGAAGCGGGCTATTATAAAACCGATCATACAGGCAACCAATTTTCTCCAATCGCCTAACCCAATAAAATAAAATCCAAGCAATGCAATGCTGACCCGAAAAAGGAAACTACTTAAGACAAGCAATGCAGGCATTTTTGATGACGTTAATTTTCTTACAGTAAACCAAAGCCCGCCAAAAAATAATGTTCCCAACAACATGCCACCTATAAATGATAATATCATATTTGAAATCTCACGCATCGTTTTCTTTTTTATTGTTATGCATTTCTTTATCTTCTTTGGCTACCCAATACCAGGCGATTATACTTCCTACAACTACACCAACAATTAATAAACTCAACGTCCAGGAAATAAATTGCGGATGGGTTTTATCCAACCATACTCCCAGTGCGGCTCCGAGTAATGCAGGCACTGCCACAGACCAACCAATCATTCCCATCATTCCTAACCCAAACCATACACTGTTCTTTTCACTTAGTACCTTCAATTTTCGTTTTTCTTTTTTAGTAACCTCATCACTAAAAAAATTATCATCCTTATTATTTGATGCGGGTTCCATTTTTAATTGTTACGGAATTTATCGAAGCTGTAAATAAATCCTCTTTCCAATTTTGCGATAACGGTAGTTGCCTGTTTTTGATTTTCATCCTGTGTATTAAAATTTTTCTTTACCAATTCACCAAGCTTGCCCAAATCTGCTCCGCCCACCGCATTACGAACCGACACCAATACTAGCGTACCTGCTTTTACCATTACGCCATTATCAACAGCTATATAATGCAACGCTCCGTCTACCTCGTAAGTAAATATGCCGGGTA
>JBBRPX010000441.1:0-1861 GCA_038227505.1 Chitinophagales bacterium | reverse complement strand
ATTACAAGTTATCTGTAAAATAGTTTCATTGGTTGAGAGTTGAAGTGAAACAAAAAGCCCTGCCAATAATGGTGGGGCTTTATTTTGTGAGAATAAAAATCAAAAGTATTGGTTTTATTTCCTCGTTTTTCTTTAAAAAAATCGGTTGGGTGCATTTCAAATTGCCGCAACCCCGAGTGTTTGGTGAGGACACTAACCACGGCCCAGCCCCGGTCGGTGTCGCCACCAATGCTATCAAATTAGTAGCATTTTGAGCGGTAAGTGTCAATTTTGCCAACGATAACTTTTAGGATGGGTATACTTTTTACATTTTACTGCATAAAAACTCCAGCTCCTTTTAGGAAGATAATTTTTTGTTTGCCGGTGATTTTTAAAAGTATTATTATTGATTAACTGCTGGATGCTATTTTACTTATAGCATGGAAAAAGCCTTGCCTTTCTGCTGCTTTGCTTTTCTCTGGTAAATGCTCTGTTTTTAATGACTGCAACAACCGATTGTGCTATGTTCTCAATAAGCTCATTGATTATTTTGTACAGATTGTTATTGTTAACAAGCGCTATAATTTTTTCTCTGACGTGCTGGTAAGCATTTTGCCAATTATATTTATAGGCATGCTTACGATCCTTCATTTTTATATCAATCTCTTGCTGGGCTTCATTTCCAAACATAGCAACTATGTTAAGCATAAAAATGTGTGCATAAAATTCCTGATAAATCCCTTCTATTTTTCTGCTACCAAAATGCTCAAGCTTCATTTTGGGCTTTAGTTTTTTAATACTCTCTTCAATACCCCAGCGAAGAAAATAAAGTTGTTTCATCGCAGGTTCATCAATGGTGTCTGTATTAAAAACATTGCTTACCAGTAATTCAATTTCACCAGTGTCAAGTGTAACTTTGGTAACTCTTACCTCTAAGGCTTTTACATCCTGCCCATGCTTTTTACAGCTGGAACGTTCCATTTCACTGGGTTTCCATGTTGTTACAAAATCATTTTCATTTGACAGCATTGCCTGTTTTGCAAAAGAACAAATCTGCGTACTTAGCCGGATACAATACTGGTGTTGCAGATTTTCAAACATTTTACAAATACTAAAATTTCCGAAACCCCGGTCTAAAATAAAAATAGCATTAGTAGCTTTTATTGATGGAAGCAACAACCTCAAAAGGCTTTTTTCACCTGTTTCCATTTTATCTATAACGCTGGCCAGTACGTAATTGGACAATACATCGAAACACATTAAAGCCTGTGCCATGCAGGTTTTGGTGCCTTTTGCTGTTTGAGCAAAAGTACCAAACGATTTTTTTATTGATGCAGATGGTGGCAACGAAACCGTAGTTCCATCTACTGCAATAAGCTGGTACCCATTCCAGGTTTTTGGTTGTAATGTTTGAATGTGTTCAACCACAAGAGCGTTGAGTGCCTGAAAAAAGGCAGGCTTAATTTTATAACGGGCTGCAGAAAATGCTGCAGCGCCTGCTATTTTATTGCCGAACTGCGGAAGTATTTTGGATAAATTAAACTCCACTGATTCTTTAAAAAGATGCAGTATGCAAGAAACTACTGTAGGAAAGGATAAAGACGCCTGGCGGGTAAAGTCAACCTCATCAACTCTAAAAGCACAAAGGGTGTCGGCACTATGGATGAATTTAAATATTTTTTTTAACAGACCTGGTAGTTGTCTGCCCTTTTGGTTGCTTATATTTAAAAACTATGGTGCGATATGTTGGTGAATGGCAAATATAAGCTATGCACTTTCAGGATTCTTTACTAATTTGATAGCATTGAGGGGGTGACCCACCAAATGTTAGTGATGCAAAGGCTAGTTTACACCATAGCCTCCAAAACAAATACAAAATGAT
>JBBRPX010000440.1:0-1863 GCA_038227505.1 Chitinophagales bacterium | reverse complement strand
AGCGCTCCGTTTCGCTACGCTCCACTCCGCGATAGACACTAGTTCCGATAACCTAAATTCCCGTTTACACAATCTAATTTATACTACCACTTTGAGATAAATTATTACATATTCCAATAATTATGTTGTTTTCGATTTCTCTTTGTTCAAGAAAATCTAGAGTTGAATTTAAAATATTTGAGGTGCAAATTTTAAAAACAGTTTTTTTGAAAGATATTAATATGTTAATATAAAATGGAATGATTTAACCAATATGAACAAATAATACCAGCAGCTAACTGCAACTCCAAAAGGCGGGTTTTGTGTTCCAAAGACAGTTTTTTGGTTAATGGATGTTTATTTTTCAAATCAGGTTTTGTGTAAAAAAAGTAAATTAATGGTAGTATAAAGTAGATTGTGTAAACGGGAATTTAGGTTATCGGAACTAGTGTCTATCGCGGAGTGGAGCGTAGCGAAACGGAGCGCTAGACACTAGAGATTTTTTCATAACTTTAAACAAATATGCATATGCACAAGAACAAACCGGGTGAGCATTTCCCCAAAGGCTTTTTTAAACAATTTAAAAGCAAGGAATCATTTCAAGAGTATTTTAATTCTGTATTTAAACAAGGAGTCGAGGAGATGCTTCAATCAGAGTTAGAGGAGCATCTTGGTTATCCTAAACACACTAAAGAGGGTTATAACACGGGCAATAGTCGAAATGGATCCTTTCCCAAAACTGTTATAACAGAGAATGTAGGAGAAGTATTGCTAAATATTCCTAGAGATCGCAATGGAGAGTTTGAGCCACAAATAATACCTAAAGGTCGAACTATTAGCAGCAAAATAGAAGATTCAATAATTGGTATGTATAGTCGAGGAATGACTACCTCCGATGTGCGCAAACAAGTACAAGAAATTTATGGTTTAGAGATTAGTGAAACTACTATTTCCAATATTACTGAGAATATAATGATCTCTGCAAAGGAATGGCAACAACGGACCTTAGAACCCGTATATTTTGCAGTATGGATGGATGGTGTTGTAATTAAAATTAGAGAAGATGGAAAAGTGATAAATAAATGCGTTTACATTGTCATCGGTCTTACTGCGGAAGGAATGAAAGAAGTGCTTGGATTTTGGATATCAAAAAACGAATCCTCTGCGTTCTGGATGAATGTACTTACCGATTTAAAAGCTCGTGGTGTAGAGGATATTTTAATTGCATGCACTGACAACCTCAAAGGTTTTACTCAAGCAATAAAAGCGGTATTCCCTGAAGCGGTAACACAACTTTGCATTGTACATCAAATCCGTAACAGCTGTAAGTTCGTAGTGTGGAAAGATAAAAAAGAATTTTGTGTAGACTTGAAAAAAGTATACACTTCAATTAACAAGCAACTCGCATTAGAAGAATTAGGAAGATTTAAAATAAAATGGCAAGCTAAGTACAAATATGCAATCACTTCTTGGGAGGAAAATTGGGATAATTTATCAACCTATTTTGATTATCCTCTTGAGTTAAGGAGAATCATATACACCACCAACACTATTGAAAATCTTAATAGAGGAATAAGGAAATATACTAAAACAAAAACACAATTCCCAAATGAAAATGCTGCAACTAAATCAATCTACTTATCCATAAAAAACATTGAAGATGCCTGGAAAAATACTATTGCTTTCTGGGCCATTATTCTACATCAGTTTTTAATTATCTTTGAAAACAGATGCCGTCTCTAAATTCTGTTTACACAATCTTCTTTACACTCTCCTCAAAGTAAAGCTGATACAAGTTTGATGAAATTTATTACTGTATTAGATGGAAATAAAATTATTGCCACTTCCTTATTAACAACATCAAAGCTTTTAATTTCCTCCGTT
>JBBRPX010000439.1:0-1867 GCA_038227505.1 Chitinophagales bacterium | reverse complement strand
CCCAGTTTATCAACGATAATTTTTTTGACTCTTGTAGCGATGTCTGACATGTTTGTTATATTTAGTTTATAGGGTGCAAAAATATACTTTTTGACAAAAAAACAATCAATTAATACCTTAATTCCGAACTTAAAATAATAATTTATTTGCTGTGATATAGGCTGTGAGATGCTCACAGCCTATTATACTTCACATTTTTTCTTCACCTTTGCAGTGCAAACAAATAAAAGTAAAGAAAGATGCAAATTAACTATTCTTCAGAAAAATATACTCCTTATGGCGGATTAATTATTATAGATCGCTTATTAAAAAAAACAGGCGTTGCCCATTTAATCAATAATAGCTTGGGTTGCAGAGGTTGGTTAGCGGAGTATAGCTATTCAGATATTTTACTCAATATTATTTATAGTCAACTGAGCAATGGCAGTGCCATTGAAGATATTCATGAGTTAAAGAAAAAAAATTTGTCAGATAGTTTTAAAATTTGTTCCTCTGATACAGCTCTTAATACCATCAAAGAATTGGCCATAATAAACGAAGCCCATCTTACCGAGGCAGGTACTGTAAGTGAGATAAACCACAATCCAAAACTGAATAAATTGCTGTTGCAAATGGGCATAAAAACAGGCATGTTGCAATCGGGAAAAAATTATTGCATAGACTTGGACACGACTATTTTGGCTAACGATAAATACGACAAAAAACATACCTATAAAAAAGAATCGGGCTACAATCCATTAGTGGTAGCGGTAGGCAATATTCCCGTTTATATTGAAGGCAGAAGTGGCAACACATCGCCGGCTTTTGGATTAGAAAATGCCGTAAAAAAAGTGCATGAGTCTTTTAAAAAAGAAGGCTTAAATCTTCATCAGGTACGCATAGATGCAGCGGGTTATCAAACCGCGATTATGGATTATTGCATGAACAACAATATAAAATTTTATATCAGAGCCAAGCAATCCAAGGCCTTAGATGATGCAATAGCCGACACCACGGAATGGAAACCTGTAAAGGGTTGTATCTTAAAAACAGAAATTGCAACCACGTATTCAGACATCAACAACACCGGTATTTTTCAAAAAATAGTAGTAAGCCGCAGGGTAAATAAAAAAGCAAAAGATACCTTGTTAAAAGACATAGCTCCATACACCTACTATGCCATTGTTACCAACGATGAAGATGATAGCAATGAAGCTATTTACAAATTTTACAACCAACGTGGCGCTTTTGAACAAAACAATACATCGCTAAAAAACGAATTTAATTGGAACAATTTGCCCTGTAGTTTTTTGCATCAAAACACTGCCTTTATGATTATTGCCGCTATGGGCAAAGTATTGTTTGAGTACCTTAAAAAAATAACCCGTCAGCGCATTCCCAATCTTATTCATCACTGCGGGGTAGAATTAAAAACGTTTATCAACAAAGTGGTAACGGTGGTAGGCAAATGGGTATGTTCCGGCAGAAAAAAAATGCTCAATCTATATACCAATGTAAGCTTACACTTATTGGTAGAATAATTTTAAACAGGCAAAACTTCATCAAAACAAAAAATAAAAATCCTAATCAAGGCGGAGCTATGTAATGTCATCAAAAATAATGATCAAAACCTGTACATTTAGCAAATCGCTTGCATAATAATGCTGTTAACTTTTGACTTAATTGATGAAAAAAAAATTAAAGAAAAAATATATGGCAATAAAGAATAATTCAATCCGGAAAATTGATGCCAATTTATTTGTGTTCGGAATTTAGGTAATAGTAAAGCACAGTCATATTCAATGCGATAGTTGCCATTGTAATCTTGATAACAGTAACGAAAAATTAGTAACCGCAAGGCAGCTGATAGATATACCCCCTATAGCTT
>JBBRPX010000438.1:0-1892 GCA_038227505.1 Chitinophagales bacterium | reverse complement strand
TTAGCGCAAATGGAAAATTTACAGGGTGGTTGGGGTAAAAGTGATTGGTGTGTTGTAGGAGGAGCGTTAGGAGCTGTAGGTGGAGCATTGGTTGGAGGACCAATTGGAGCAGTAGCTGTAATGTCTGCAGCTGCGTGGTTACTTTCTTGCTAAGGCTTTCAATTAATTTTAAGGAATGTGTCACTTAAGGTGATACATTTCTTTAAAAAATTTTAATAAAAAAAATCATAGTTCTTGAAAAGTTCCGTTAATAATTTTAGTAAAAGTGTAGATTTCATAAAAAGAAAAGGGAAATTTCCAATTACATATTTTGAGGCAGTTAGATTGTTTTTCTTAAGTATTATTATAACTATTATGGAAGCGATATTTGTTTACCTCTTTTACAAACAAAATAATAATAATATTTCCTATTTAGTACTGCTCACTATATTTTTTTCTATCGCCGTAGCAGTGATTTTATATCAAAATTTCACTTATACAGTAGGATTTCAAAATATTCGTACAAAATTTTCAAAAGAACAAAATATTATCATGATATCAGAAATATTAAATAATGTTTCGTTACCAATTATAAGTCTCAGTGACGAAGTTATAATTTCTGAATACTTTATTTATACTGGGGCGTATTCCTTTTTCAAAATAAAGAAAAATATTAATTTAATTATAAGTGATAAATTGATAATGGTTAATATTAGAAACAATAATCCGACTCGTTTTTTTACATTTCAAGATAAATTTGGTAAAAAAGTTATACAAATGATATATGATAAAATTAATAATAAAACTTTTATTGATAATATTAATCGAGTTAAATTAAATGCGTAATTAACTTTTAAAATGTATCAATTTCATCGAGATTTATTAATTCAAAAAAAACTTTTTTATTTTTTAATTATTGCATCTATTCTGATCGCTATTTCCTATTTGTTACAAACCACATTTTACGGAGAAAATATTTATTACAATACTTATGCAGACAAACTAACTACTGACCGTATTGACAAATTGTACTCTGATGGTAAAAAATGGCAATGGGTTGGGTTTCTAATAATTCCTGTCGCTCTAATTTTAAAAGTTTTATACAATTCTTTTTGGCTAACTACCGGCTCATTACTGCATGACAACAGAGGTAAATTTAAAAATAATTATAATGTTTGCCTAAAGGCTGAATATGTTTTTATTATTATGGGGTTCGTAAAATTTCTCTGGCTTGTTGCGTTTAAAAAAGTAAATTCATTAACTGATTTGGGATTTGTTCCGGGTTCAATAATTAATTTATTTAAAGAGAATGAAATACCAATTTGGCTAACTTACCCCCTGCAAACATTGAACATTTGGGAGGTACTATTTTGTATTGTAGGTACAAGTATGTACAGTATTCAATTTAATGTAAGCAAAGCTAAAGCGGCACAATTATTTTGTGTTCCTTACTTAATTGGCTTATTTATATGGGTATTAATTGTTAGTTTTCTCACGCTTCAACTTACATAAAATATGGTTCGTAAAGTTTTAATAATATCGGGAATATTATCTGTTATGCTGTTTTTTGGTTACAAAATCGTAACTAACATTAAAAATAAAAATCAGTTGCAAAAAAATATTGCATCAATACTTACTTTTCAGTTTACCAATTTGCAAAATAATTTTTTTACAAACGACTCATTAACAAAAAGCCAGCCCACTTTATTGCTTTTTTTTAATACTACCTGCGAGCATTGCCAGTACGAAACAGAGCAGATTATTAAAAATAATGCTTTATTCAGCAACAGCAATGTTTTATTTATTTCCCGTCAATCAAAAAATGATATTCAGCTTTTTGACAGTACTTATCAATTATCAAAATATTCTTTTATAAAATTATTGAGAGATAGTACAGATTATTATTATAAAAT
>JBBRPX010000437.1:0-1896 GCA_038227505.1 Chitinophagales bacterium | reverse complement strand
TACACAAAACGTCAAAATCAGTGGGTGAGGGGTTTGATCTTTTTGCAAAAGAAATACAGAGCGTTTATTTGGATATTGCACAACAATGCAGTGCACCAGAATGGCTCACTGGGAAAATGAAAATAGTTACTCACTCTGATAAATACTTAAGTGCCGGCAATTGGGATCTTACTTATTTACAACAGGAACGTTTTGTTGCAGCTACAGCAGCGAAGTATATTAATACACTTTACCTTGATGGTGAAAAAGGAACAGCAAAGAAGATTCTGCGGCTGGCTACAAAACATGGCTATTTTAAATGGAACCGGATGATGATTAGTCTGCGTTTAAAATTACTTTTTCAAAAGCATTAAATGGGTAAGCAAATTAAGATTAAGGCAACGCTATCTGAAAATGTAAACAAAGTTTTCAGGCTGCAAACAAAGTTGATCCATATCATAGTTAAAAACAATGATGTAAAAAAGTTTCCTGTTATTATTAATAATTTTAATAGACTTAATTACCTCCAACAGCAGATTGATTGGTTTTTAAAAACCGGCCATAAAAATCTACATATAATTGACAATGCATCCACCTACCAGCCACTTTTAAAATATTATAAAAAAGTACCGGGTATAGTTTATCTGCTTAATAAAAATATGGGGCATGAATCTTTATGGAGAACTCATCTCCACCATCGTTTCAGTAAATATTTTCATGTATATACTGATCCTGATGTATTGCCAAACGAAAACACCCCATCAGATTTCATGCAGTATTTTAAAAGCCTGCTAGATAAATATCCCACAATACAAAAAGTTGGGTTTGGTTTAAATTCTAATGACCTTCCAGAACATTACCCAAATAAAAACGAAGTAATAAAATGGGAATCTTTATTATACAACGACGAAGTGGAGCCGGGTATTTTTAAATCGAAAATAGACACAACCTTTGCATTGTATAGGCCGGGTGCTTCTTTCCAATGCTGGGGAAATACATTGCGTACAGGTAATCCTTACATGCTTAGGCACATGCCTTGGTATGAAAATCCTGGTTCTCCAGATGAGGAGACGAAGTATTACATGCAAAAAATAAATGCCGCAAGCTCGTGGTACAAAACATTAACTGGAGAAGATAAACGCTACATTGAGTAAAAATATTTACGTCATCATTGTCACGTTCAACGGCACAATATGGATAGATAAATGTTTGACATCTTTATTTTCATCAACCATTGTTCCCAAGGTAATTGTTGTTGATAATGCTTCGCACGATGATACGCTAAAAATAATTGAAGAAAAATATTCATCCATTGATTGTATAAAAAGTAATATTAACCTTGGGTTTGGCGGTGCCAACAATATTGGGATAAAAAAAGCCCTTGCTGAGAATGCAGACTATATTTTTTTATTAAATCAAGATGCTTGGGTAGAAAAAAATTGTATAGAAAATTTAGTAATTGATTTTGAAAATGATAATCGTTTTCATTTGCTAAGTCCATTCCATTATAATCACAATACAGTTGGTTTGGAATATTATTTTAAGGAATATGTGTTGAAACAATACACACCCGGTTTCAAGATAGATAAAGAAGAGAAAAATTTTATTTATGAAACAACATTTGTACACGCTGCAGCATGGATGATGCATGTGGATACGTTTAGGAAAGTCGGAGGTTTTGATCCGCTTTTTCACCATACCGGTGAAGACAATGATTTTATTCAAAGACTGCTGTACAAGAAGATGAAAGCCGGTATTGTGACAAATGCAATAGTATATCATAAAGGCACAAACCAAAATTTAATTGATCCGGCAAAAAATTATACATTTCTTTTGAATACAGCGTTATTAAATCTAAAAAATCCAACAGCAAGTTTGATAGGTGCATTTTGGCTTTTTTATAAAAATATTTTCAAT
>JBBRPX010000436.1:0-1904 GCA_038227505.1 Chitinophagales bacterium | reverse complement strand
TATTTTTCATTCTGTTTTTTTTAGATCTGATCGATGATTTGTAAAAACATGCTTTTCCAGTAAGCCGGATTATACCTCACGTCTTCTTTACCAAAACGGACAATAATCACATTTTTTTGAGGATAAACATATATGTATTGCCCGTACAACCCCACTGCATAAAAGCTTTTATATTTTGCAGGCCCGGCAACCCAGTTGTATTTAAAATTAAATTTTCCACCAGCCGAGGTATCGGGTTCCGTAGCATCTTTAACCCACTGAGGTGATACAATCTGTTTACCGTTCCAGTTGCCATTATTTAAAAATAACCTGCCTAGTTTGGCAAAATCATGGGTGGTGGCATTTAAGCAGCAAAATGCTTTCTCAATCCCTGTGTTGGTTTCATTATCAATATTCCAGAATGCATCATGCTCCATACCCAACGGCTTCCATAATTTTTCCTGTAAGTAACCCGAAAGGGTTTGATGCGTAGCCCGTTCAATAATCAACCCGAGCAACTGATAATTTTCGCTCTGGTAATTAAAATGCAATCCAGCAGGCTCTTCAATTTTTGATTGCAGCATTTTCTCTCTTAAATATTTTGTATAGTAAAATTGTGCATTGTCGGAATTAGGATTAAACTTTTGTTTTGAAAACCGGATACCCGATGTGTGCTTTAATAAATGCTCAATTGTAATATTGCCAAAACCTTTACTGGCCAGCTCTGGAATAAAATCAGTAATGGGTTGATGTACCGATTTGATCTTTCCTTCCGTTATGGCAATACCAATCAATGTAGATACAAATGATTTTGCCACTGAAAAACTGGAAACTGTATTTGAGTCACTATAATTGTCTGCATAATGTTCATACAGGATAGAATCGTTTCTTACGATCATAAAAGAAATGGTGTTGTGCAGTTTTACCATGCCATCCAGATCCGATCCGGCTGCATCTAAATTGCGTTCATCAACTTTCACTGTGCTGCCAATATTATTTTTTCGGGTTGCATTCACAAAATAAAAGCTGCTGTCTCCTTTTAAAATTGCTCTTTTGGGAAATAAGTTTGCATTTCTTTCTTTTGGTATGTTATATTCTAAAGGTCTTACCATTTTACAGGAAGTGAAATAAAAACTGAGCAAAAAACAAAATTTTAATGTTTTCAAAAAATTATTTTAAAATTTAAAATTGTAACTGATACTTGGAATTATCGGCAGCAAGGATACTTCCCTTGCCGAAATATCTTTGGTTACCGGGTCCTTTGTGAGGTAAATAAAATAAGGGTTGTGGCGGCTGTACACATTATACACACTGAACACCCATTCCGATTCGTATTTTTTGCCAAACAGTTTTGCAGGGCGGTGATACATGGCGCTTAAATCCAGCCGGTGATAATTGCGGTAGCGGTAATTGTTTCTTCCGGAATAATCATAATAAGTGTTGTCATACAAAGAGCCATCGCCATAAACGGTGGCCCTGCCGGTTGGCAGAGTAAATGCCCCGCCTGAAGTAAATACGAAAGCTGCCGATAATGTCCAGCGTTTTGTAAGATCATAGGTACCAACAATGGAAAGATTATGCCGTTTATCGTAGGTAAAAGGAAATCGCTTACCAAAATTCAGCGAATCAAATTTTTGATTTGTCCAGGATAAAGTATAAGACAACCAGCCAGTCAATCTTCCCACATTTTTCTTTACAAATAATTCCATGCCATAACTGTTTCCCTTACCAAATGTAAGTTTGGTATCTATATCTGCTGACTGCAGCGATTGGGCACCTTCTTTAAACAGCACCTGATTATTCATAGTTTTATAATAACCTTCAATACTGGCTTCATACATATTGTCTTTAAAGTTTTTGAAAAACCCCAATGCAATCTGCTGGCTGGTTTGCGGCTTCACAATTTTGCTGCTGCTTATCCATAT
>JBBRPX010000435.1:0-1907 GCA_038227505.1 Chitinophagales bacterium | reverse complement strand
ATGAGGAGCCTGCAGGCTTGCCCCACTTTAATTTCATGAATAAACTGCGAAAATGTTTTTCGGCTTCCCGACTTAGCGTATTTACAAAAAGAAATAGGGCTGACATTAGCTACAGCTAAAATTTCCTTCAGGGTTATATTGTTCCTGAAATTAGATATAGCGTAGTCAATGTCGTTTAGTTAAGAAAAAAGAGCAGTTTTTTTTTTGGAATTGAGGTAAAAATAGTTAAATTTAGTACAACAAAAGGGTCAAACATATCGGGAGAAAATTCTAAAACAAATCACAAAAAAACTTGAAGATGAAAAATTTGTCAGCTGTTATACAAACGGCAAAAAAAATGTATTCTTCAGCCGTGAACGAAAACTTCCATTTAAAAAATTAATTATTTTGATAGGTCGCGGGTTAAGCCGTTCCCTGCAACGGGAATTAGACACTTTCAGTAAGGAGGTATTAGGCGGCCAGTTTAATATTAGGGAAGTTACCAAAGGTGCATTCAGTCAGGCCAGGTCAAAGCTAAAGCCTGAAGCATTTAAAGAGTTGAATGCAGATGCGGCAGACATTTTCTATCAGGATGCTCCGTATCAGGTATGGCATGGGCATCGTTTGCTGGCGGTGGATGGCACCAGGCTAATGCTTCCCCGGCATAAAAGTGTAGTTCAGGAGTTTGGGGAACATGGCTTCGGGCCAAATGCAGATAGTAAAAGGTCATTGGCAATGGCATCTTTTTTATATGACCCGGTAAATCTGCTTACCCTGGATGCTCAAATTGCCCCGTATGCATCCAGCGAACGGGAATTATTGTATCAGCATCTACAATACGTTAAACCGGGCGATGTGCTATTGTTGGACAGAGGGTATCCTGGTCTTGGGCTGTTTTTTCTGTTAAAAGCCAGGAAGATAGATTTTTGCGTCCGGATGAAGGAAGATTGGTGGCTGGCCGTTAAGGATTTTAAGGACAGTGGCAAGAAAGAAAGTATGGTGGAATTCTCATTACCAAAAAAAGACAGAGAGTTGTTGAAGGCGTATCCAAAAATGCATCATCAAAAGATTACCTGCCGGTTAGTGCTGGTTGAATTGGATAATGGAGAAAAAGAAGTCCTATGTACCTCATTAACCGATAGCAACATATACACCCATGAAGATATTAAGGAACTTTATCACTTCAGATGGAATGTTGAAGAAGGGTATAAACTCTTTAAAAGCAGGGTAGAAGTTGAGGATTTCTCAGGAAAAACTGCTATTGCCGTAAAGCAGGACTTTTATGCCAAAGTATATATGATGACCATGTGTGCAATCCTTGCCTTTCCAATTGAAGAGCAGATCAAAAAGGAATATGAGGCTGAAAAACAAAAATATCAAAGCAAAATTAACCGTACAACTGCTTTGGCTAACTACAGGGACGCCATGATACCCATCTTTATCAAGCGGATGTTCAGACAGGCTTTACAAGCATTCGATAATATCGTAAGAATAACAACCGAAATCATCAGACCCGGAAGATTGCTTCCCCGAAAACATCGAACTAAAAAACAATATCACATGAATTATAAAAAACTATAGCTTAACTAAACGACATTGATTCACCATTCACCATTATCAATTAACAATTATTTAACCGTTTCCACCGTTCCCGATAGCATTTTACTTTTGCCTTGTATAGTAGTATAGCGGATAAGCCATAGATAAGCACCGGGATTCAGGGCGGGGTTCTTTTCCTTTGGGTTCCAGGATTGGGTAGGATTGGAGGTATGGAATAACTCCTGCCCCCAGCGGTCAAAAATAAACAGCTCATAATCTTTTATGCCAATGCTTATAGGCTGGAAAACATCATTCACCCCATCGCCATTCGGGCTGAAAGCGGTGGGAACCCACAATTGCGGCAAATACGGCATACATAAAATATTGCT
>JBBRPX010000434.1:0-1914 GCA_038227505.1 Chitinophagales bacterium | reverse complement strand
AAGAGAGACTTATTATTTTAGGCATCGATATTTATGAAAAGAAAACTAGTTCTAATACTAAAGTAAAAGCTTTTGTAGATAGTATGGGGTACAATATGGATTATACTGTTGCTTCTGAAGATAGTAATTTTATGGCAGTTGATTGGATTAATGGAACAGGAGAAAAGGATAATGGTATTCCTAGATCTTTCATCATCAATACTGAAGGGCAGTTGGCATGGATAGGTCACCCTACAGATTTGGATGAGGTTTTACCCAATATTTTGGACAATACATGGGATCTAAAACAAGCTTTAAGCAAGAGAAATGAAGATAAAAGACTAAAAGACTTAAGCGATTCATTGATATATGAATTGACGTATGGACAAAATGGAAATGAACGTAGCGAACGTTGGAAGAATGATTCCGCCCTTTTGTTCATAGATAAGGCAACTACTAAAGAGCCACTTATAAAATATGCACCTAGAATTGCTGACTATACTTTCTCAATACTACTTAAAACAAATCAGCAAAAAGCCTATGAATATGGGAAGGCGGCGATTAAAACAGCTACGTATGATGAACCGGCTTACGATGAAATTGGTGGATTAGTTGAATTTTATTCTGATAAATTAAATCTTATGCCTGAGATTTATCGATTGGGTATTGAGGCATACCAGAATGTAATTGATAATTTCCCTTATCCTGAAATTTTTAATATCCCAAAAAAGTACAATAAAATGGCAGAATGGTATTGGAATTTGTCAGAAAAGTTAAAAGCCATAGAAACTCAAGAAAAAGCAATAAAAGCAGTTAAAAATTATCAATATTATTCAGAAAAAGAATTGTCTGAATATAAGTCTCGTCTTGAAACTTATATTAAGATGAATAAAAAATAAATTAAGATGTACAGTATATCCAAATTTTTTATTGTCTCAAGTTACTTCCGGTGCGTAATAAGCAAGCAGAGCTAGCGGAAATACTAGATTTATCTTAAAAATTTTTCTTTTAGCATAGTTCCCTGATAGAAAAGCCAAGCGGAACTAACTCGAACTGCAGGTCGGGTAGCATGGCAGCCAATACCTTGATGCTAAAAGCAAGGCCAAACAATTTTCTTTAATTTTAAATTTTTAAAAATGCAAACAAAAAAAATGAGCCTTGTTCACATACAAGGCAAGCTTAGCAGAGCAGAAATGAAAAACATTATGGGTGGAGTTGATCAGGAAATTGCTCCTGATAGTGGTAATAATGGCGGTCAATGCTATGGAACAGGCACATGGGTCGGGTCTTGTAATTATGCAGATATTTTAAAATACTGTAAGTTCGGAGGCTATTGCTATTAATGAAAAAAGACTGCTTGATATCAATATTTCAAGTAGTCTTTTTTTTATTGAAATCTCAGCAAACCTTTATAAATTTGAAAATTAATATTTAAATTAAATTTACAGATCAAAAATGAAACAGTTTTTTATTCTTTCTCTCATTCTAGTTTCTTTATGTAGTTTTGGCCAAACCACTGCAGTAATTACCGGAAAAGTCAAGCATAGCGATAAGTTTTGCGTCAATATTTATGAACCTATTGCTGGTTATTTTAATTATTCCTTTTTTGATTCATCAAAAAAAAATAGTGTACTCGTAAACGGTAGTGATTCTATATACAAAATGCTAAGTTTAGCTTTACCAACTTTTATTAAAATATATTTTTTGGATAAAAATAATCAACCGTTTTCAGTGTCTGATATATTGGTGTGCCCTGGAGACTCAATTCATTTAGAAATAAATTTAAATGTCGATAGTGCTAATGCATATAAATATAGCGGAAGTAATGCTTTAGGGCAAAAGATATTCAATGAGATAAATTTTAGTCCCATAGATAAATTTATTCCTACTTTTAATATTTTGTAAGTTCAATTAATAAGTGCAACAAATAGGTTT
>JBBRPX010000433.1:0-1919 GCA_038227505.1 Chitinophagales bacterium | reverse complement strand
CGTAAATCGTAGTAATGTGCAAACAAAAAACGCATCTCTTGTAGGACGTTGCGCATGGTGCGGGGGCTGTAGTTTTTTGCCACCAATGTGTTGTTCATCTGCAACAGACAAGCCTTAGCCTCGACAGAAAGTGTTACCTTACTGTACTCATTTTTTTTTCACGATAAAATGTTTTAATGAATTTACAAGGTCGTACTTTTATTCCCGAATAGAAAATCTTCACCGAAGGTGTTGGTTCAACATATAGTTTGGCGTTATGGTGGGGCGACTGTACGCACTTCATCATTAGTTTGACTCGTCCTGAAATAGGTTGACTACAAATCAACAAAAAATGGACATTAAACAACAATGTATTACCGAGTATTTAACCCAAGGCACAGGGTATCGCCAACTAGCAGCTAAGTATGGGGTTAGTAGAACCACCATCAATAAATGGGTGATGATCCATCAGGGTATTCATAACTTGCCACTCACTCAAAAACAAGTGCAATACAACAGTAGTGCTATGAATAGTTCTAAGGAAAAAAGTAGTGAAGCAGCACTGCAAAATCAGGCTGTTTTGCAGCAAAAAATAGCGTTACTGGAAAAGCAATTACAGTGGGAAAAATTACGTGCTGATGCTTTAGATACGATGATAAATATTGCTGAAAAACAACTGGAAATTACCATCAGAAAAAAGTCTGGCAACCAACAGTCCTAGCGATAAAAAAGGCATATCCATTAATTAGTTTGAAATCGATTTGCCGACTGTTGGATTATTCGCCACAGGCGTATCACAAACACCAAAAAAGAGTTGTACAAAAACAGGTAGCAGAAGACCTGATTGTTCAGCAAGTGCATCGTGTTAGAAAGCTGCAGCCCAAGTGTGGTGGCAGAAAATTATTCATCATGCTACAACCATTTTTTAAGCAACAATACATTACAATAGGTAGGGATGCTTTCTTTAATATATTGTCCAAAAATAGCTTACTGGTCAAGCTGCACAAACGACGTGTAAGTACCACCAATAGCAGACATCATTTTAGGCGGTTTCCCAATCTGGCAAAGGATTTTACCCCTTTAAAGGCACATGAATTATGGGTGAGTGATATTACCTATATACCACTTAAAAATAGGTTTGCTTATTTGTTTTTGATTACTGATGCTTATAGCAGAAAGATTGTAGGTTTCCATGTAAGTGATGATATGAAAGTAAGCAGTGCGGTAGTAGCTTTAAAGAAAGCCTTATACCAAAAACCACCAGAAACAATTGTCATACACCATAGCGATAGAGGCATACAATATTGCAGTACTGAGTATGTAAAGCTATTGCAGGAAAACAATGCCTTAATTAGTATGACACAGAGTGGTGACCCTTTAGAAAATGCGATTGCTGAACGGGTAAATGGCATTTTAAAAACAGAGTTAATTAGTAGTTATTACGACACAATAGAGCAGGCGGCTTTGCACATTGGCAGGTGCATTATTATTTACAATCATAGGCGGCGGCACAGCAGCCTTAACTGGCAAATACCTGCTGATGTACATACCCAAAAAGGCCCACAAATTAAACGATGGAAAAACTATTATTACGCACCAAAAAACAAGGAGGTAATTATGCAAGAACCCTAAGCGGCCAACGCACAAAAAATAGTTCCTTTAGCTGTGAAAAGCTACGGAACCATTTTTTGCCAACGCACGGCGGAAACCTTTTTACTCAACCTTATTTAGGACGATGTATCTTACTAAACTAATAACAGGATTATTAACTTTAACGAGTCAACTAATTTCAGGACGAGGCAAATCAATATCAGCAGTAGTTCCAGCAGGACGTTAGTAATTTAGCTTTTAGTTGTTACCTTCATCTTTTGTTTTTCAATCGGCTTTGGTTACGGGCTGACAATTATAAAATACCAGCCCATCGCCAAGCCTTAACGTTG
>JBBRPX010000432.1:0-1927 GCA_038227505.1 Chitinophagales bacterium | reverse complement strand
TAAACAGGACAAATTACATTCTTCAAGTTCTTCGACAATTTTAGAGCCTTATATTTTTGCTGTTGGACACAATGAAAACCACACAACCGCAAAACAGCATCCGACAAATGGCTTTCCAGGTGGTTATAAAATTCATGCAGACGGGTGCATTTCAAAATGTCGCTTTTAAGCAGCCGCCTTGAAAGGTGTCTTTGCTAATTCAATAATTTTATTCCAATCATTATTTTTCCTCACTACTCTCAGGTTAAGCATATGCTGTGCTCCCTTCCAACTCCATCTTTGTCCTGACTGTTTCATTCGTTTTTGTACTACTGTTCTGTGGGCGGATTCGATTGCTCCGGAGCCGATGATCCCACATCCGATTTTTATATATTCCTGGTATTTCATCCTCTCTTTATTCTTACTGTAATAGCTTATTAATTGATGGGCAATTTCACTATCTTTTCCTATCCTTTTTATGTTGCTTATTACTGTTTTTACTTTGCCTTTTAATAACCATTGTTTTTGTTTATGCGTCCATGACTTTTCTTTCGCTTTATCAATAAAAACACTCCTTGAAAATTCATGCAAATGTTCACAAACATGATAATAATCTAAAATGGAAACCGCTTTGGGAAAAGCATCTTCTGTCCAATTTTTTATCCATGCAGCCCCATCGGAAATAAATACTAATCGTTTGCCCAGGTTGCCATATTTATCTATCAAAGAGTCCATTGTTTTTGTAAATTCTTTATGGCTGCCTAAATGGGCTGTATATTGCGAATGGCTTATCCAGCCTTGTTTTCCTTCGGCATGAAGGCAATCGCTACTTTTAAAAATTCTGCCCACTTTTACTTCACTCCAACCTTCTTCACGTGTAAGTATCATAGAGCCATCTGCTTCTACATACATCACTTCTTCTGATTTGACATCGCTCAATAACGTATCTTCATTTACGGTAGCCGATACTGCTTTGCCATAAAAATCCGTTACCCGGTAAATCTGCGTTTCGCTTACTTCTATCTGCAGCATTTCTTTCAGTACTTCATTGCTTTTTTCATAGCTATCCAACTGTCCGCAATAGGTCATCAGTTGTTGCATTCGCGGGCTTATCTGAAAACCATTTACTGCTTCGCTAAAGGGATGGCTTTTGGCTATCGTCAACTCCCCCAAAACGGTTAGAGTTTTTTTTTCTCCTGTCTCCAGGAAGTGTACTGATATTTTTTTCTAAAACCTCTTTGCCCATCTTAAACCAAAGCTTGATAAAGTCATTTTCATAATCATAAAAATTATCAATCTTATTTAATGCATTGAGCTCTTCATAATGAGCCGTTACCGATGCAATCAATTGTTCTTTTGTCATATTAATGGATTTTAGTTCCCTAAATTTACAATGACTGGTGCGACAATTTGAAATGCACCCAAATAAGATGGCGAAGGCTTATTTATCTTCGTGAAAAAAATAATGAAACTATTTGGTTTTGTTTTTGTCATTATTGCTGTTGTGCTTTCCTGCTCATCAAACAAATATGCTGCAACCAATAGAGTTTATAAAAAACAGGCAAAGACTTTTGGCAAAATAATAAGAACACCGCCCCGCGCTGATGGTTATAACACACAATCAGGCTGGGTAGGTACTACCAACTTTGGATTGAGAAAACCAAACTTTGTAATTATACATCATACAGCCCAAAACAGTTGTGAGCAAACTTTGCAAACGTTTACATTACCGCGTACACAGGTGAGCGCACATTATGTGATATGCAAAGACGGAACTGTGCATCACATGTTGAATGATTACCTGCGTGCATGGCATGCCGGTCTTGGGTCGTGGGGAAATGACAAAGATGTGAATTCATCTTCTATTGGTATTGAACTTGATAATAATGGTTTCGATTCTTTTCCGCAGGCACAAATAAACAGTTTACTAACGGTGTTGGCTACACTT
>JBBRPX010000431.1:0-1927 GCA_038227505.1 Chitinophagales bacterium | reverse complement strand
CAAGATTTAATGCATAAATATAATCATCTTGAAAAATTAGGAAATGAATATAAATTAGAACGTCCAGAGTGTTGGGGTGGATATTTTATAAAGCCTACAAGAATTGAATTTTTAGAATTTCAAACAACACGTTTTCACAGTAGATTATTATACGAACAAAAAAATAATAGTTGGATTATCAAACAATTACAACCATAATATTTACTTTATAAAAATGAATTACATTAATAATAGTTATATAGAAAGCGTAACAAATCAATTTGAATATTACAAAATGATTGGTGAAAAGACATTTGTTCAAGTTACAGATGAACAAATGTTTTGGCAGCCAAATCGTTTGAGTAACAGTATTGCAATATTAGTAAAACACTTAAATGGTACTATGCTCTCAAGATGGACAGATTTCTTATTAACTGATGGAGAAAAATCTTGGAGACAAAGAGATGCAGAATTTGAAATTGATTTCACAAATAGACAAGAACTTTTATTACTATGGAGCGAAGGGTGGAAATGCGTTTTTAAGACTCTCAATGAATTAACTGAAAAGGATTTGCAAAAAAATGTTTTTATAAGGAATCAGGAATTAACTGTTATTGATGCGATTAACCGTCAACTTGCCCATTATTGTTATCATATTGGACAAATTTTTTTCATTGGAAAAGCCCTTAATTCTCAATGGAATTGTTTATCCATTGCAAAAAAAGATTCATTAAAAAATTCTTAAAACAAATGATACTGTTAAGCAGCTTTAAAAAAAATTATAAAGTATTTTACATCAAAAAAAATAACATTAAAAAGCTGATGTAATGATATTGAATGCGAAAAACCAGACAAATAAGTTGCAAGTGCTATTGTCAAATCTTTTACAATTGAGACAGAAAGATTTTACAGCGGTGAAGCAATAATGACTTTTTTAACTGAAAACAACATAATGACAGATGAACAATAAAGCTATTATAATTTAAACTAATTACACTGTCAATGAAAAAATTACTATTTTGGTTTTCAGCTTTTTTTGTGTTCCCCTTATATCTTTTTGCTCAGCAATATAATGTTGGGGAAAAATCATTTGCATTTACAGACAATAGTAGAAATAGACTTGTTAAGGTTGAGATGTGGTATCCTACAAACGAAACTGACCAAAAAGGTGAACTCAAAACGGATTTGCCGTTTATTCTTAGCCCAACTATAAGGGATGCAAAATTTATTAATAGTAAATCGCCACTCATCATTCTTTCACATGGAAGTGGAGGCAACCGTTTTAGTTTAGCATGGTTAGCTATATCACTTGCAAAAGAGGGTTATTTTGTGGCAGCACCTGACCATTGGGGAGGTACATTTGACAATATAATACCTGCCTATTATATAAGATATTGGGAAAGACCGCTAGATATAAGTTTTGTAATTACAACAATTCTCTCTGATACTTCAATGTCATCTTACATAGATCCAGAAAGGATAGGAGTTGCAGGATATTCATTTGGCGGTTATACATCACTTGCATTAGCCGGTGCAGACATAGATTGCAGTATTTTAAAAAAGAATGCTAAAACAGCACAAGGAAAAAAAGAATTCTACATACCACAATTAGGTGACCTTAGAAAAATTATCGATACCGTTGCCTGTAATAAAAATCAAACAAAATTTAAAGATAAAAGAATTAAAGCCTTTGTTGCTTTTGCACCGGGATTGGGCTTAGGTTTTGAGAGTGTAGAGCAAACAAAAAATGTAAATGCTCCTGTCTTAATTTTTGCTGCTGCTAATGATAAAGTAGCACCCTTAAATACAAATGCAATAATGTACCATAAACTTATTCCCTCTTCTAAATATATTTTATTACAAGAAAAGACAAGCCATTATGTTTTTTTAAATGAAGCCGATGAAACATTAATGAAAGAAGCTAAACAGCTTTTTACAGATGATAAAT
>JBBRPX010000430.1:0-1927 GCA_038227505.1 Chitinophagales bacterium | reverse complement strand
TCACATCCAACTGGCTGCCCGCCGCCATGTTAATGGTATTGATGGTAACATTACTGGAAAATTTAGGGTTATTGGTGGCCACCATGGGGATGATAACATTACCTGTGGACAGGGGTATGCCTCCCGTCCAGTTTGCTGCAGTGTTCCAATCGGAACTAAAAGTGCCATTCCATGTTTGTGCATGAGCAGCAAATATGATTGTCATTAAACAAATAAGTAAGTAAATCTTTTTCATTGTTACCTGGTTTAAAAAATTAATTAGTGCGATAAAAAAACGAAAGCGGATAATTGGTTTAAGGAAATTCAACAGAATTGGAAAGAATACCACAAAAATGAATAAGTAAAAGCGATCAGGAAATACTCAATTTGTAGTAGAATAACAGGAAGGGCCAAATAATTTGAATACTTTTACCGGCAAATAAATCCTGTGTTATTTAATGAAGGCAGCTATTTTCATTTTATCCCTGTTGTTATTTGCCTGCGTGTTGCCAGGCAATGCGCAAACAAAAATTATTGACAGCCTTAAAAAAAACATCCTGAAGGCTAAATCTGAAGATGAAAAAATTCAGGCTGTTTTTTTATTGTGCGAAGAAAGGGCTTCATTGAATACTGATACCCTTTTAGCTTATGCTTCAACCGCAAAAAAAATAGCATTACAGCAAAATAATCAGTTGAATATTGTAAAAGCTACTTATTATTTATCCGCATGGCAGTTAAAGAACAGCCTTTACGATTCTGTAATTCTTACTTGTAACGAGAGCATACGGTGGTTGAAAAAACCTGCAGGCGATAAAGAACTGCTGACTTCATTTTCTTTGTTAAAGGCCGGAGCCTTGATAAGGAGCAACCGTTTTAAGGAAGCCCTTTCTCTTATGTATGATATGCTGCATGAAGAAGAAAATAATAAAGATACATTGACCCAGATAAAAATAAAAACAAGTATTGGCTGGGTAAACATGGAAATGGATCAAAATACCGAGGCTCTTAGCTGGTTTTATAAAGCATTGCAAACCTCTACTAATCCTGAATATTTAAAACAGTATGGTGTGCTGTTTTCCAATATTGCATCTACGTATAATAACCTTGGAAATTTTGATTCGGCATTTTACTATGTAGAAAAAGTAATTGCATCTGGCAGGCATTATGAACAGCTTGGAACGCTTGCCAATGCGCTCAATATACGGGCCGATATTTATATCAACACCAAAAACAATGCAGCCGCAGAAAAAGACCTTATTGAAGCCCTGGCCATCCGAAAACAGATAGCCGACCCGTTTTACATTGTTTCTGACCTGGCACAACTGTCGAATTTTTACGCCATAAACAACCAACAGCAAAAAGGAATTGAAACCGCAATGGAAGGCCTTTCAATTGCTGAAAAATATAAACTGTCCTCAAAATTACCCATACTTTACAGGGCACTGGCAGAAAATTACAAACTCAAGGGTGATAACGTAAATTATGCAGCAACGCTTGAAAAGATTATTGTATTAAAAGATTCTCTTTATCAAAAAAACTCGGCCCGTGCATTAGCTGAACTGCAGACTAAATATGAACTGCAAAAAAAAGAAAACCTCATTATCCAGCAAAAATTTGATATTAAGCATAAGGATTATCTTTTCTATGCCTCTTTATTTCTATTATTATTTCTATCAATAACAGCCTGGCTACTGTTTAAAGATTACCGCAGGAAAGAAAAGTTAAAGTTGACGCTGCAACAGGAAGAAGAAAAAATCCGGGCTGCCATTTCAATTAACCGGGCAGAAGAAAATGAACGAAAAAGAATTGCTGCAGATTTACACGATAATATTGGTGCTTATGCATCTGCTATAAGGGCAGATGTTGAAAATTTCAGTGATAACAATACAGGAAAGGACCTATTATTATTGCAAAATCTTCAACAACATTCGCTGGAAATTATTAATTC
>JBBRPX010000429.1:0-1939 GCA_038227505.1 Chitinophagales bacterium | reverse complement strand
TAAACAGACCCTTTTTATTGACATTTGAAATAATCGAAGGGTTCTTTGCAATCGTTGCATTGGTAAAGTGCTTTGCATGCTGTAGAGCCAAACTGACTTAATAATTTTGTATCAGCTGATTTACATTGTGGGCAAACTGGTGGAGTATCCGATTTGTCTAATGATATTTTTGGAGGGGCAATTCCGTATTTATTTAATTTTATTTTTCCTTCTTCTGTCATCCAGTCTGTGGTCCACGCTGGTGAAAGAACAGAAGTAATTTTAAAATTCTTTATGCCATTTTCTATGAGTTTTAATCTGATATCCATACTGATTGCATCCATTGCAGGGCAACCACTGTAGGTTGGTGTAATGATAATTTCTACCAAGCCTTCATTTATTTTTACATCTCTTACAATTCCTAAATCTAAAATAGATAACACAGGTATTTCAGGGTCAGGAACCTGTTCTAATAATTGCCATATCGTATTTGCAGTTATGATATTTTCTTCTACCATGTGGCGTTGGGATATGTTCTTTGCAAATATTGTAAATCTGATAAAATATAACCAAGCTTTTCAGTATGCGTGCCGGTTTTACCGCCTGTATGCATAAAAATATTTTCTGGAACAGATACTGTAGCTTCTTCAAATACGCCTGTTACTTTATTGAGCCAATCGTTTTTTAAAAGTGAAATATCAGGTGCAATACCTTCAGCTACTACAGATAACTCGTAATCTGTTTGCACGAACATTTCGCCGGTATACGGCCATAATTGTTTTATGGCATTTAAAATTTTTTCTTTGCTTTCTGCAGTACCATCGCCTAAACGTATTAACCATTCGCTGCTCCAAGTTACATGGTATGTTACTTCTTTTAATGATTTAGCAGCAATACCAGCTAGTTGTTCATCTTTGCTCTCCTTCAATTTTTGGTATAAAAGATATTGATAAACACTGTAAAAAAACTGCCTTACAATTGTTTGTGCCCAATCACCATTCTCCTGTTCCGTAAGTAATAAGTTTTTAAATTCTCTTTCTGTGCGGAGGTATGCTAAGGAATCTTCAGTGACTGCGTTTTCGTTACCCTCATTTATAAGTGTTGCAGCATATTGATACAAATTTCTGCTTTGGCCAATAAGATCCAAAGTAATATTTGTTATGGCAATATCCTGCTCCAATATCGGTCCGTGACCACACCAGGCAGCATTGCGCTGGGTTAGTATTAGGTTGCTGTCGGCAAGGTGAAGGATGTAGTTAATTAGTTGAGTCATTTTAGGAATTAGGAATTTGGAATTAAGGATTTGGAATTGGGGGTTAAAGCTCTCTGTATTTTTTTCGATTTGTCTAAGTAGGCAATGAAACCATTTATAAGTTTGAACACTGTTTCACATTTATCTAATTCCGTTTTTAAAATATCCTCTGATATAAGATCCTCATCAAATGCTGTGGTTAAATGTTCCATAGTTTCAGTAACTGAACCTCTTGAAATAATAAAAAAGTGCCTAGTGTCCGAATAGGTGTAACGTCCATATCCCTCTGCTGTATTTGCGGTTATTGATCTTGATGATCTTTTTATTTGAGAAGTTAACTCGTATCTCTCTTCCTTAGGAAATTTACTTATCAATAATGAAATTGATTTTCTTAATGCTCTGCCATGTTTATAACAATCCAATTCTGTAAATCCTTTATAATTATTCATAAACAAAACAGTTTAAGAAACTTATTATCCTTGGCATTATATAAAATTTGTGTTTATAATAAACATCAGAGTTTAAGACCAAATTACAAATTACTAATTCCTATTTGAATTTCGCCAAAACTACATATGCCCTACCTCATCCGGTATTTCATAAAAAGTAGGATGTCTATAAATTTTATCTGCAGCTGGTTCGTATAATGCTGCAGCATCGTCGGGGTTACTGGCATGAATATGCTTGCTTTCCACTACCCATAAACTT
>JBBRPX010000428.1:0-1944 GCA_038227505.1 Chitinophagales bacterium | reverse complement strand
ACTTTTTGTTGTGCTTCTGCAATCGTACTTCCAAGATCTCTTCCTCTCACAGAAAATTTAACGGCTATATACCGCATGTTATTATCTCTGTAAATAAATGCAGGACCTGTAAGTGTTTTAATATCTGCTATTTCCTTTAACGGCACTTTTGCGCCATCGCTTGTTGGTACCATCAAAGCTTCAATAGTAGTTTGTGTATTTCTAAAATCTTTTTGATAACGAATACGAATATCAAACTTTCTTTCGCCTTCGTAAAGTTGCGTGGCAGCTTTTCCACCAATAGCCATTTCTATTACTGCATTTGCATCTGCCGTTGTTACGCCATAAAAAGCCATTTTTTTCTGGTCCAATTCTATCCTAAACTCCGGTTGACCAAGGTTTCTCAACACGCCCAAATCATCAATGCCTTTCACATTTTTAAGTATGCCCATTACTTTATTTGCTGTACTGTCCAGCACATTAAAATCTGTACCAAATATTTTTACAGCCATGGCAGCATTTACACCTGCCACCGCTTCCTCTACATTGTCTCTTATAGGTTGAGAATAATTGTATACAATACCCGGATATTTTTTTAACTGCACATCCATCTCATCAATCAATTGCTCCTCGGATATTTTCCTTGTCCATTCTTTTTGCGGTTTAAGATCTACCTGTATTTGTACGTTAAAAAATCCCTTGGGGTCCGTGCCGTCATTTGTTCTTCCTACTTGCGAGAGGGTTTGTTTTACTTCCGGAAATTCCTTCAACACATCAATCATTTTATTTGAAATTCCATTTGCTTCATCCAGCGATACACTCATAGGTAGTTCGGCTTCTACCCACAACGCACCTTCATTTAACTCCGGTAAAAATTCAGATCCTAAAAACTTTGCAGATGCAAAACTTATAACCATAATTACCAGAGCAATTATTACACTTTTCTTTTGGTTGCGATAAACTACGGCAAGCATTTTTCTTACTGAGTTTTCAAAAAACAATACAATAGGATTGTGCTTTTCCCGAACATTTTTACGCAATAAAATACTGGAGAGTGCGGGTACAACTGTGAGTGTAAAAAGCAGTGCACCTATCAAAGCAAAACCAAGTGTGTATGCCAAAGGCGAAAACATTTTCCCTTCTACTTTTTGAAAAGCAAAAATGGGAATCAAACAAGTAAGTATAATTATTTTTGAGAAGAAAATAGATTTGCCCATTTCCGTGCCCGTAGTTTTAAATAAGCCAAGTTTTGCCAGCTTGTTAAATTTGGGCATGCCTACTTCCCGAGCCCGCAGATCCAATGCCACAAACAATCCTTCCACCAGTACTACCGCACCATCTATAATAATTCCAAAATCAATAGCGCCCATGCTTAGCAGGTTTGCACTCATACCTTTTATGCGCATGCAAATAAAAGCAAACAACAGCGAAAGTGGAATAATTATGCTTACGGTAACTGTTGTTCTCCAGTCCGCCATAAAGAGCAATACAATAATAGTAACCAAAATAATTCCTTCAATCAAATTGTGTATTACTGTTTCCTGTGCAAAATCCATCAGGTTTGTACGATCATAAAACGTACTTATTTTTACATCCTTTGGTAAAATATTTTCGTTCAGGTCTTTTACTTTTGCTCTTACAGCATCTAAAACTTCTGATGGGTTTTCACCTTTGCGCATTACAATAATTCCTTCGAGCACATCTTCGTTTTGGTCTCTCGCAACCTGCCCCAATCTTGGTTTTCCACCTTCTTTTATATCTGCTACATTTTTTACCAACAGGGGAACGCCATTTGTTTTATTGATAATAATGTTTTCTATATCCTCAATATTATTCAGTAAACCAATTCCTCTTACAAGGTATGATTGTCCATTTTTTTCTATCACATCTCCACCTACATTTACATTGCTTTTTGATATGGCATTGTAAACATCTAAGGAACTTAGGTTGTATTTTATCAACAGT
>JBBRPX010000427.1:0-1947 GCA_038227505.1 Chitinophagales bacterium | reverse complement strand
GCCTCCAAAAGGTAAATCAGCTTGAGTCCATGTTGGGTGGTTGATGAAAACCATGCCTGTATCAATTTGGTCTGCAACACGTTTTCCTCTTTCAATGTCTTGTGTAAATATGGAACCGCCCAAGCCATATGGCGAATCATTAGCCAAATCAATTGCATCTTGTTCATCTTTCACCCTGAAAAATGTAGCAACCGGGCCAAACAACTCTTCATAGTAAACAGGATTATCCCGATTCATATTTGTAATAATAGTTGGTTCCATAAAAGCACCTTCTCTCTTTAATCTTTTGCCTCCCAATAAAATAGTAGCACCCCCATCAACAGCTTTTTGCACTTGTGTTGCTATTAGCTCTGCTGCTGCTTCACTACTCATGGGGCCTAATTGTGTAGTAGCATCCATTGGATCACCCACTATTAATTGCGAAAGTTTAGTTTTAAATTTTTCTAAAAAAATATCAGCAACACGCTCCATCACAATAAACCTTTTAGAAGCAACACAACATTGTCCGTTATTATTAATCCTGCCTGTTACCGCCCACTCAACTGTTTTGTCCATGTCAGCATCATCCAGAACAATAAATGCATCGCTTCCTCCTAATTCTAAAACAGATTTCTTTAAATGCTTTCCCGCCTCAGAAGCCAAACTGGCACCTGCGGCTTCGCTACCGGTAAGCGAAACTCCTTTTATTCTTTTATCTGCAACCAGTGCAGATGCACGAGTGCCGGAAATCAAGAGGTTGGTGTATAAACCGACTGGTGCTCCTGCTTCTTTAAATATTTCCTCAATTGCAACACCACATTGAGCGACGATGGAAGCATGTTTTACCAAAATAGTATTGCCTATCATTATATTGGGTGCAACAAAACGGGCTACCTGGTAAAATGGAAAATTCCAAGGTTCTACACCTAACAAAACCCCAATAGGTGCATGCCTGATGAGTGCGTGGCCATGGGTTGGATGCAGTATTTTATCAGCCAAAAAACTTTCGGCATTGCTGGCATAGTAATCAAATATTTCAGCACTTAATTTTATTTCTCCATCTGCGTGTGCCAATAATTTACCCATTTCTAATGTTATCATTTTTGCTAACAAATCTTTCTTCTCTCTTAGCAAATCAGCAACCTTGTGCAGTAAATCTGCTCTCAATTTGTAATCGGTCTTTTTCCAGTTTTCATAAGTGCTTGCTGCTTTTTCTACTGCTTCATTAACATCTTCATCATTCATTTCAGTAAAAGATTCAATAACTTTATTTGTTGTGGGATTAACTGTTTGTATGGACATTTTAGATTATTTTTTTGAATAAAATGGAATTGAAAATTATTTTGAAAGGAATACTTTTTAAAAAGATAAAACCTCACCTAAATGAAGTTTTATCTTAATAATTTATGCTTGTCCGTAATTGTACCTGAGCGACATACATTGGCGTAAGCGCAATGTTTCTTTGTCATAAAAATAACAATAAAGGCAATGGAAATAATAAAATTTATGGAGCTTTTTTCGGATGAGAAATTTTGCAGAAAGCATTTCAAAGAAACAAGAATGAGTCAAGGAGTAATATGCAAACAATGTAGTAATACAAGACATTATTGGCTGAGTGGAAAGGAGCAATTTGAGTGCAGTTCGTGTACTTTTAGAACAACCTTACGAAGTGGAACAGTTATGGAAAACTCCAATCTTAGTTTTAAAATTTGGTATTGTGCATTTTTTATAATGACCTCAACTAAGAAAGGAATCTCAGCCAAAGAAATGCAGCGTCAACTAAATCTTAAACGTTATGAACCTGTTTGGGCGATGATGCACAAAATAAATAATTTAATTAAATTAATCTTGCGGTAATAACACTTTGTCAATAACATGAATTACTCCGTTTGATGCTTCAATGTCAGCAGCAGTAACTTTTGCTCCACCCACTGTTACTGCTCCGTCTTTAACGGTTACTTTCAACTT
>JBBRPX010000426.1:0-1948 GCA_038227505.1 Chitinophagales bacterium | reverse complement strand
TTTTATCCCTGGCGATCAAGATATTGAAAGCGGCTCCAGCGGCGTCCAAGCGCGTAACTTTCGGTATGATTACTCATTTCACCCCAGTTACTTTAGTTGTAGTCTATATAATAGCGTCAATGGTTGTTAATGAACATTTCACCGTGTTAATAACCTTTATTAAAAAAGGATAAAAATAAATGTCAAATCTATTTGGAGCGCTTGAAGCAGTTTTGCGATTATCTCAAGCAGCAATTAATTATTTAAAAAAATGGAATACTAAAGCTGAAATTGCTTCTAGTATTTCTCAAACATCTCAAAAAGTTGTTGAAATATTGGTTAGTGTGCCTGGTATAACTACGGCTCACAGTAGAAATTTCCACAGAGCAACGCCTCTTTTTACACTAAAAGATAAAACACTAGTTAAAATTTTCATAAACGTAGCACGCGTAAAACACGTATTTTTGGCAGATCGCAACAATAAAATGATATTTGGAGGCTACGTAGGCTGGATTCATACAAAAGCAATGAATAAAGCAATAGAGAAAATAAAGAAAGAATTTAATTAAGAGAGCAAAAAGGTCTGGAAAATTTTAGATTTTTGCAATAAGTTACAAGCGCGATCGCTCTCCGCAGAAGTTTTGCAAAAATATTGCTCGAAAGATGACGTGCGTACCGTAAGGCGTGCTGTGCGATCGCGTTTTGGTAAAAAACATCTGGCGCATAGCACACAATGCAATGTAGTCTCCCACCTGTAAAATTATCCAAATGCTAGCAACATAGTACTTAAGTAGTGTGGAGCGCCTCCTCCAACGAAAATATTCCGAAGGAAGCAAGTGTAGATGAAATCTGAGCGATAATCCTCTGACAATTAAGAGTTTATAAAAGAATGTTAATTGCAATGAAGAACGCCGCCTTGTCTTTGAAAAGTAATGCCCGTTTAATAATTACACTGTGGCAAAGTAGGGCTGCCCCAAGCTTGGGCAATAACTTTTTCTAAATGGGATTTCTCAAATCGACTAATTGCAAACAAATCTTTTGACTGACCAGCAAACATCTCGGTTGGGTCACCAAACGCAATCGCTGCCAAATATCCGGATGAAGCAACTATTTTCTTGACTCTAGAATCATGGTTGCCGTAGGGATAAGTAAAATAAATAATAGGACGAGCTAATTTAGACTCAAGTATTTTCTTCGATTCCATAACTTCTTCATAAACTTGTTTGTCTGATAATTTTGTGAGGGCAGGATGAGTTTTACTATGTGAAGATATTGTAATTAGTGGGTCATCAGCCATTGTTCTCAATTGTTGCCAACTAACATGAGTACGACCAGTATTAACTCCTACACTACTCGTATGAATAGCAAAAACAGCCGGATAGCCATACTGTTTTAATAAAGGATAAGCATGTTCGTAATGTCCCCCGTAACCGTCGTCAAAAGTCAATAAGATAGGTTTTTCTGGTAATGGACTTCCTGTTCGTAAGTGAGCTATTAGCCGATTTAAACTAATAGGCGTCATCTTGTTCGATTTAATTAATTGAAAATGCTGTTTTAATTCTTGAGGTGTTAAATCATAAATCACTACCTTTTTCGGTAAAATATCGTGATACATAATTACAGGAACTCTAGCTTTAATAGCGGCTTGATGTATTGTGGGTAAAGGCTCAGCAGGCAATGATACCACTTGCTCATCTACAACCGTTTTAAACAATATTTCGGAATTAGATAACAATTGATCTCTAATAGGTTCCAGTTCTCTACCTATATTTTTATACTTAAGACATATTTGTTGATTATTTTGAGGTTTCAGGGAAACATTTATAGTTGGTGATGTATTTAAATAAGGACGCGTAAATTCAGTTGCAATGCTTTTGACAACTATCGAAGATGGTATTGCCCGGTACGAACCAAAAATCAAAACACAAATTGTGGAAAAAAGAGCAATTCCTATAATATAAAAATATTT
>JBBRPX010000425.1:0-2004 GCA_038227505.1 Chitinophagales bacterium | reverse complement strand
GATTATACTTCGGTAAAGCCGACCCTGCATCAGGTTATGGTGCGGCAGGTTCAATAATATTAATTTTATTGTGGGTTTCTTATTCCTCTATGATTGTTTTTTATGGTGCTGAATTTACACATGCTCATGCGGAATTGCATGATGGTTATATTCCACCTAAGAAAAATGCAGTAAAGCAAGAAGGAAGGAAGGGTTAAAATAATAAAAAATAACCTATCAAAAACTAAAAATATGCGCTCACTCTGGACAGGTTCCATCACTTTTGGATTAATAAATATTCCCATAAAATTATTTTCTGCAGTGGAGGAAAGTACCCTTGACCTTGACATGCTGGATAGTAAAGACCATTCAAATATTAAGTTTAAGCGGGTTAACGAATTAACCGGCAAAGAAGTCGCCTATGAGAATATTGTAAAAGGGTATAAGTTGGGAAGCGGTTATGTAATATTGGAAGCAGAAGATTTTGAAGCAGCTGATGCAGTAAAAACCAAAACTATTGACCTGTTAAATTTTGTTGAAGAAAGTGAAATTGACAGCCTTTATTATGAACAACCTTATTATCTGGAACCGGATAAATCAGCAATGAAAGCCTATGCCTTATTACGCGATGCTATGCTAACAACTGGTAAAGTGGGAGTTACATCATTTGTCCTTCGAAATAAAGAAGGATTGGCAATTCTTAAACCATATAAAAAAGTAATTGTTCTCAATCGAATTCGATTTTCGCAGGAAATTAAAGAACCCTCTGAATTAAAATTACCTCCTCTTTCAAAAACTAAAACAAAAGAAATGGCTATGGCAAATAAATTAGTAGAGCAGCTAACTGAAAAATTCAATATTGCAAAATACAAAGACACTTATACGGCTAAGCTTTTAAAAATTATTAAAGAGAAATCAAAGGGAAAAAAGAGCTCCTTTCCGAAGTTGAAAATAGTCCATAAGCAAAGTGTCAACTTAATGGATATGCTCAAAGCAAGTTTAGGAACTAAAAAAAGGAAATCTGCATAATAAAATGCCCGAAGGTCCGTCAATTGTTCTTTTAAGGGAAGAAGTCGTGCAATTCACAGGCAAAAAAATTGTTGCAGTTAGTGGCAATAGCAAGATTGACCAGCTAGGCTTGTTAAACCAAAAGATAATTGCTTTTAAAAGTTGGGGAAAACATTTCCTAATTTGTTTTGAAGGATTTACATTACGTATTCATTTTTTAATGTTTGGAAGTTATCGTATAAATGAAAAAAAGCCTGCAAGACCCATACGCTTAAATTTGGCTTTTAAAACGGGTGAAATCAATTTCTATTCATGTTCAGTAAAATATTTGGAAGGTGATGTAAACTCTTTTTATGATTGGAGTACAGATGTAATGGACGAAACATGGAACCCTAAAAACGCAAAAGCAAAATTAAATAACCAATCCGAAATTCTTGCCTGTGATGCACTTTTAGAACAAGATATTTTTGCAGGCGTTGGCAATATAATTAAAAACGAAGTTTTGTATCGCATTAAGGTACATCCTGAATCTTTAATAAAGAAAATACCTGCGCCTAAATTGAAAAAGTTTATTGATGAAGCACGTATTTATAGTTTTCAGTTTTTAGAGTGGAAACGTAATTATGAATTAAAAAAACATTGGCTTGCACATACTAAAAAAATATGTCTCAGATGTAATTATCCCATCATTAAAAAATTCACCGGACAAAAAAAGCGTAGAAGTTTTATTTGTACTAATTGTCAGATTTTATATTCCTAATACTCGAGCATATTCATTAGTTCATGAAATACAGAATAAATTCAAATGATAAAAGTAATTAAAAATGATAATGGCTTAAAGACAAGAAATTATTAGAAGTCTGGAAGGTAAAATTACAAATCCAAAAAACTTATTTATATAGAGGATTGAAAAAGTTGAAATAATAACAAGGTTATTAAAGCCTGAACCCGATGAAAAAAGAATTAGGCACATCAGTAAAAAGTAGAGCGGATAAGTTGCAAGGGCAATCCAAATCT
>JBBRPX010000424.1:0-2041 GCA_038227505.1 Chitinophagales bacterium | reverse complement strand
GGGAGCAACGCGATTTGGTGAGGTCGGGCAAAAAATAAGCGCTCGCTAAAAACCACATGAAAATAGAAGGTAATTTTTTTTACTGAATACATGCATAATTGCATGAGAATTAACCTTTATAAGATATCTTATAAAGATTAATAGCAAGCTATTTGACGATTATTTTCAAAAAACATCTGCAACAAGTCTAAATTACTTAGTACGAATTGCAGCAAAGAATCGCTCCGAAACGGAATTCAGGTAGAAATTTTATCAAGCAGCTTTGGGTTTGACAAAAGAATTAAAGATAGAATCGCAAAAATTATCCCAGCTTCTCGCTACCCATTGACAACGAAGATGTAACATAATTTCAGCATGATTTTTCAACCAAAACTTACCGTTTCCTTTCATGCGTAGATTAACAACTTGACGAATTAAACTTTCAATCGCGCCACTACCAAGGGGGAGTTTTTGTTCCGCAACTTTATGATATTTTAAAAGCCGCCTTCGGTAAGCTTTAAAAATATAATTTCGCTCTCGAAGTAAAGTTTTACAGCGTTCTCCAGTCGCTGACAATATTAACTCATCCATATTTCTAATTAAATCTAAAGCACGACCTTTTTTCAAAGTTTTGCGAGCTGTTTTAAACCATTGTTGACGCTGATTGTTTGTGCTAAAAGCCGCGTCGGCAAAGTCTTGTAAATGCTCAGCTGCATGATAAAAGTCTAATAGCTGATAAGTTTCATGTGGACACTGTAACTTCTTCAATAAAGGCGGAATATGTTTCCAAATCCATTCAGCACCGTCGGCAATTAATAAAACCTGCTTTGCCTGACTAATCCCCAAATTAAACAAATACATTTCGAGGATTTCTAAAAATGCTTGATATCCTTCATAGGTTCCATCATTGGTAATAGTAATGTCCGCAGTTTTGATTTTTTTACCTTGTTCATTTACTGTATAAATAGTTAATAACTTCGGCTCAGCCCATTCTCCTGTAAAGCCAATCCGATTAGTTTCAACCTTACGCTTGACTGTCTTATTAACTCGAATACGTGTACGTCCACCATCTACAGCAATTATAACACGTTGATTTTCTAGAGTATTTAAGGCGCATAAACTACCAGACTTTAAGTCATTTACCTTGCGATTGCGTAAATCTATTCCTATTTGACCAAAATAATATGTTAGCCGTTGTATTCGTTTTAGGCTAATATTTATTCCCCAATCAATTAATGTTGTACGCGCTGCTTCAAACGAGCCGGCAATTGCACCATATTGGACTACCGTTGATAAAACAAATGGGGTTAAACCCTCGGACATTCCTAAATATTTTAAGAATGGACAAAATCCTTCATGCCTTGATTGTTTATTTTTATTTGGTTGCTGAGAACGTTCAACTACATAGGGTACTTTTAAAGTTACTTCTACATTACCAATTGTTAAAATTTGCCGCTTTTTACAACCATGCTTTTGTGTTTTCTCATGCCACCATCCTTCTGTTTGATACATTGCTCTATCTAAAAAATCTTGAGATTTAGATAGATTATTAAGCAATAAACCAATACATTCTCCGGCTAAAACTAATGCAGATTCCCTGATTTCTACTTCACGTAATTTTAAAGTTATTCCATCAAATTCCGCGACATTTGTTAATTCTAAAAGTTTCGTAACTTTTTCTTGAAACTTTAACAACGATTTGCTTAAATCAAAAGTAGAATATATATTATTTTTCATTGTAGGCATTCCCAGTTTTTGTTTTGATGTCAGATATCAAAACCTTTACTCCAAAGGGAATCCTACCTTTTTTTTGGGACAAAAAACGAGTGCTCTTTAGCTCTTAGAATCGGCAGCAAATCTATCTAAGTATTAATCCGGTTTTCGTTGTAGCCAAAACCGAACTTTACTGAAGCTAGTTTTTAGCGTTAGCTTGTTTTTTACCTGACCTCACCAAATCGCGTTGCTCCCATCAGAGGATGCTTTTGAATTTTGTCTTCCAAAAGGCTTTGACAATTTTCCAGATGATGACTTCGACAAGAGACGAGATTTGTTTTTTAAGATG
>JBBRPX010000423.1:0-2056 GCA_038227505.1 Chitinophagales bacterium | reverse complement strand
TTTAATTAAAGAGTTCTTTATCCCAATTTTATTTAATTATTTTAAGTAATGTTGTGGTATTTAGTTTAAGATGGTATTAAAAAATTTCCGATTCAATCAACATTTAACGCTTATTTTTTTGTTGAACTGAATACACCACATTTTTGAAGCACCTACCTACCTGCCTTATAAAATATAATTACTTACTTGCTTTAGTATTTTTAAATAAATTAAAACCAAAACGATGCTTGCTTTAAAAAGAAAACTGCTTTCATTTTTGGGCTTATTCTGCCTGCTGCTTTTAATAAGCCCTGACACATTTTCACAAACTATTACCGTTAAAGGCAATGTTGTTAATGCCGTTGATAATACAGCTTTGGCAGGAGTATCGGTAATAGAACAAGGTTCTGATAAAGGAACCAGCACCGATCAAAAAGGTTTTTTCAGTTTGAGAGTATCAACAGCCAAACCGGTGTTGCTTTTTAGTAATGTGGGGTTTCAAACCTATAAACTCCTTTGGAATGGGTCCTCCATTGTTGTAATAAAACTGGAACCTGTGGTTGCAGCAATGCAGGATGTGGTGGTGGTTGGTTATGGTGTACAGAAAAAAATTAACCAAACCGGTGCAACCCAGACAATTAAATTTGATGATGCCGTAAACCAGCCTGTTACCAATGCAGGCCAGCTCATGTATGGTAAGTTTTCTGGTGTGCAGCTTACCCAGGGTAATGGTTTGCCTGGATCTGACAACTCTGCTGTTACTATAAGAGGGGTAGGAACTTTTGGGTCAACTTCTCCTTTGGTAGTAATTGATAATATCCAATACATAGGTTTGGACGCGTTCAATAATTTGGCACCTTCTGATATTGAAACCATTTCTGTTTTAAAAGATGCATCGGCGAGTGCCATTTATGGAGCTAGAGGTGCAAATGGTGTTATTGTGGTAACTACTAAAAAAGGTAAGAGTGGAGCGATGAGTATAATATATAATACTTACAAAGGGTTCCAGGAAGTGACTGTGGTACCTGAGTATTTGAACGCAGTTAACTATGCCACATTAAAAAATGAAAAAGATATTAATGCAAATGGTGCAAATGCACCCCTAAGATATACAGCGGCAAACATTCAAGCCATGATTGACGGATCGGATGCTGATAGGTATGCTAATACAAACTGGGCAAAAGAAATTCTCAGAACAGCGCCTATTCAGAATCATTATTTGGCTTTTTCCGGTGGTAACGATAAAACCACTTTCAGGATTTCTTTAGGGTACTTGGGCCAGGAAGCAATAGTTAAAGGTAAATTCAAAGCAGATCGTTTTAATTTAGGCTTAAATCTCAATTCAAAGGTCAAAGATTGGGCAACGATTTCAAATGTTACCACTGCTTCCTGGTCAAAGTTTAAAGGGCCAACAGGAGGTGCGAATGCCATTACAGGTGAAACAGGAATCATTAATCAATTTCAGCGATCGTCACCAACGGTACCTGTGTATTATTCAAATGGAAACTATGGTATTGTTGACGGATCTTACCAGAATGTAAATTTTAGCTTCCCCATTACTCATCCATTAAATAAAGGACTTTTGGGAGACTATAGAAGTGATGACATTAATGTTGCGGAGCGGTTTGGAGTAAAAATTGATTTTAATAAAGACTTGTCTTTCGAAACGAGCGGTAGCTTGAACCTGAGCATTGGTAATGTTTCTAATTTTACTCCTACAAATAGTACTTACGACTATGATCGAATTCTTGTAGGGACAACTGCAGTGAATACACTAAGTAACAGTACCAGTTTCAATTATAGGTTGTTAAACGAGAATATCTTACGCTATACTAAGAATCTTAACGAAAAGCATGACTTATCAGTTTTGTTAGGGCATTCATTAAATTATAACAGGAATGATGGATTTGATGGCTCTTTATCAGGATTTCCTTCAAATGCACTGCAGGAGTTTAATGCAGGAGGAGTTTTAAACCCCAATGTTTCAGGTAGTGCAAACGAAGAAGCAGTGCAATCCTTTTTCTCAAGGGTAAATTATATTTACAACGGCAAGTATCTTTTCGAGTTCAACGTCAGG
>JBBRPX010000422.1:0-2067 GCA_038227505.1 Chitinophagales bacterium | reverse complement strand
ATTGGAACAATGTAAACCTTTGTATCTTGTGAAATAAACGGAAAGGATTTTTTGGAATTTGCTAAATTTATTTCTTGATTCCTATCATAGTTTTTAGTTAGGACTATTTCGCCTGTTGATTTTTTAACGCCTGATTTTTCAAAACCCCATTCTTCAAGTAAACTTATTAAACGAATCTGTGCAGGGCTCTTTTCAAATATTGTTACATAAATTTCGTCAACTTTTGATTTAAGGGCATTGTCAAAAATTATTTTTAAAAATCTCTCGCCAATTTTAAAACCATTACTTGTTACTTTAAATGTTCCAATTTTTAATCGTTTCTTTGGCTGAAAAATTGGTTCTAAATCAGAGTAGTTTTCATTTTCATCTTCTGTCTTTACGTATAGAAAGGCTGAAAGATTATTGTTGCTGTAACAGATATATGATATTTCGTCTGCCTTTTTATTAAACCATTTGTCAAAGCCTAGATAATCTTCTCTAAAGCTGTCAAAGAATGAATTTTGCAAATCAACTTTAGCAAAATATTCTTTTTTAACAGCTAAAATTTTGTAATCCACCAAAGTTGGATTGTTTGCTACAACCATTTCCAAAAACTGGTCGATTTTAAAAACTCTGTCAGCAATCCCTAAAAGTTCGGCTTTAGTATGAATTTTCTTGTCTTCAGAAATAAGGATTTCAACTCTGTCACACAAAACTTCATTTAAAAGCTTTGTATCGTTTTTGTCATTTTCAGGTGTATCAATTTTAAGGCTTACATTTTTAAGAATTTCACTTTCTGGTGCAAGATTTATTATTTGATTATAACTCTGAATTTTTATATTGAAAGTCTCAACAGTCTTAGCGTCTTTATTTCTATTAAGTTCTTCAACTGTTAGTGGATGGATATATTTATGGTAGTTCAATTTGTCTAACCAATTAAACAGAATCCCAATTCCGGCATTAACAACTTTTGGTGTTTCTCTGTGAATTATAATATTTGTGTCTAATAAAACTTTCATTCAGTTGGTTTGAGTATGTAGGGTGTCCAATAGCATAGCACACAACGATAGGGCTTGGCGATGTTGGGGTATTAGTATTCCGTCCGCCCGGAACCGCTGCACATGTTTTGTTGATGATGAAGTTAAAAAAAATGACCACCGATGTTGTGTCCGCCCGAACTAAAGCCGCTATGTTGTTGCTGATGATTGTTACAACTTCAAGCCCCAATATTGCCAAACCCATTGTTGTATGATGGATTATATGTCAGCACAATGTTCTTTGAAATAATAAGATAAAAATGTAGTTTTGTTCTATAAATTATTTATTATGCAGAATAAAAAGATTATAAAACCAAAAATTAAAGAATATTTTTCTAGTCATAAATTGTCTACAGATAGCGAAAGTTTAAAGGCTAGGTGGGATTTATTTTTTCTAAAATGTGTCAATGAAAAAAGTAAAATAGCAGTTAAATTACTTAATCAAAGTGTGTAAGTATGCTAAGTCACTTTTTGTAATTGATTCTTTCATTTTATTTTTTAATGAATTGCTATAATGCCAATATTCTACTAAATCTGGGTTTGAGAAATTAAATGCGATCATACATGGAACTCCTTGTATTTCTTCCTCTTCAATTTCGTCAGAAATTATTTTTAGTCTTTCTATTATAAATTGTCCAATTATTAATAGAATGTTTTGAATATTTTCAGGTAAGTCACGACCATCTTGAAAATATCCACTTTTAATATTTTGTAATTCATTTGGTAATTTAAAAGCAATGTTCATACTACATTTTATCTTATTATTAAAAGAAAAGTTTCAATTAGTGAAATGTTTGCGAAAGCTTTCATACAACGATAGGGCTTTATGCAGGTAGGGAATTAGTATTCCTTCTGCTAATAACAAATGTAAAATTATTAATCAAATGTTGAGATTAAGAACAAAAGCTAAATAGTGTTTGTCAAGCTGGGGCTGATGCTCGGTTTTGTACAAAAGTTGATTGTACTTCCGTCAAGCCGTACTTGCATAAAACCCAATGTTAGCTGCCGTTTTTGTCCAACGACAAAACAAAATGAAATGAAAAAATACATT
>JBBRPX010000421.1:0-2070 GCA_038227505.1 Chitinophagales bacterium | reverse complement strand
TCTAAAACCTCTATTTTAATGAAAGTAACATATTTCTCATTAAATAGTTGGAACATTAAAAACACCTTTTAAATATCACAATTATGGAAGTACATTATTATAATGTAGAAGTAAATTGGGAAAACAGCCGTAAAGGCATCATCTGTTCGCCAGAATTAAATAAGAAGAATGGCGTTTGTATTGAGGTAGCCACACCACCAGAATTTCCAAAAGGAATTGAAGGAATTTGGTCTCCAGAACATTTGTTTGTGGCTGCCATTAGCGGTTGTTTAATGACTACATTTTTAGCTATTGCCGAAAATTCTACACTTGAATTTGCAAGTTTTAGTTGCCAAGGAAAAGGGAAAATTGAAATGATTGCTGGTAAGTTGATAATGAGCGAAGTTCTGCTTGAACCCAAAGTTGTAATCTATAATGAGCAGTTTAGAGATAAGGCAGTTCGCATTTTAAAAAAAGCAGAAGATGCTTGTTTGATAGGAAATTCAGTTAAGTCAAAGGTCATTGTAGAAATACATATTGAAGTGACCCCTATATTAATTGCTAGTAAATGAGAAAGACATATTTCATCATTTTGGCTTGCAATTTTGCTAGACTAAATACAGTAAATACATATTCATACTTTGGTGAGAGGTGAAATTGATATTGCAAGTATTGACTGTAAATCTTAACTCATTTTAGATCTAAAAATACATTAGCAAAAAAGCATCGCAATTTTAGCACGGGGATATTGACAAAGTAAAAAGATTGGTTAGTAAAGCTCAAAGCAGTAAAAGCCATTGAATGAGTTTGTAACAGCAATCTGATAATTTTTAAATGCAACTGGTTAAATAAAATGAAATTATTTAAAAAAGATATATTATTTGTTCTAATTCTTAATATCCCTTGCAATAGCAATAGTGGGCAAAACAATCATTTACAGAAAATTTCTGTTGCTGCCGCCACGCCCGAAACAAATACAATTGCAGGAAATTTTAGTAACCAACAAACCATAAAATTCGATTCTACAAAAATTAATGCTTTCTTCAAAAAATTTTCTATACTGTCCTCTATAAAAATAGAACTCAATTCTTTTTATCGCAATCGGCATAATGCCTTCGCTTGGCTTGATAATAAAGATATGATAGAGCTGGCTGGCAACTTTTACAACTACATTCAAAATATCAGTAAAGAAGGAGTAAAAGATAAATCGCCATATCAAACTGAATTTGCCTTAATGATGGGTGTTAATAATGCGGACAGTTTGAATGTGGCTACCGAAATTATGTTGACTGCACAATATTTTGTGTATGCAAAAAATGTGTGGGCAAGTTTAAATGCAAATGAAACAAAAGGTATTAATTGGTGCCTACCGCGAAAAAAAATAGCCTAGTCTTTGCAGCTCCATTCGTTCATTAACGGAAAAAATGTTTTGAAAAGTCTACCTATTTATCGGCAATATGCGTTGCTGAAAAATCAATTAAAAAAATACAAAGACCTTGAGAAAACTAGTGGTATTTCAGTGATTGCTGATATAAAAAAGAGTCTTTAAAAGGGCGATTCATCTTTAATTGTTGTTGCCCTAGAAAAATGGTTATTTGTTTCAGGCGATCTACCTACAAAAATTGTCAATACTGCATTTGATAGTAACCTTGAGGTAGCGGTTAAAAAAATTCAACACCGCTTTGGGTTGAAAAGCGTGGCATTATTAGTACCGTATTAATAAAAAGAAATAAATGTGCCGTTGGGGGCAAGGATGCAGCAAATAATGGTAAATATGGAAAGTAGTCGTAGGGTACCAGCATCTGCTTTAAATGATTATCTGGTACTAAATATTTCCTAATTTATATTACATGGCTATGAATATGATAGCCTAGTGTGGCGCATGGATGCTGCGGTAGGTAGGCCTTTACACAAAACAGTTATTTTCTCTGGTAACATAAAACATGTGGTATTTAGCACTTATTGTAATGTGCCCCCCCATTATTTTACAGCATGAAAAATTGACTGCAATACGTCGTAATAAAAACTATTTAGTAAGGCAATTCATGGAGTGGCTTGATGGCCAAGTCAGGCAAAGGTCAGGGCCAGATA
>JBBRPX010000420.1:0-2082 GCA_038227505.1 Chitinophagales bacterium | reverse complement strand
TATACGTTGATTTTGCAGGAGATAAATTAAGTATAGTAGATAAACAAACAGGAGAAATACAATCTGTAGAAATTTTTGTAGCCATACTTGGAGCAAGCCAACTCACTTATGTTGAAGCCGTAATGAGCCCACAGAACGAAGATTTTATAGGAGCTTGTGAAGGAGCTTTACTTTATTATGGAGGAGTACCAGCTGCTATTGTCCCAGACAATTTAAAATCAGCGGTAACAAAAAGCAGTAAATATGAACCAGTTTTAAATGATTCATTTGCCGATTTTGCTCAGCATTATAGCACTACAATTTTACCTGCCAGAGCCTATAAGCCAAGGGATAAGGCCTTAGTAGAAAACGCTGTGCGTATAATCTACACACGCATTTATACCAAAATAAGAGGCAACGATTATTTTACCTTAGATGAAATAAATGCAGCAATTAGAGTAGCGTTAGAAGAGCATAATAACACCTTACTAACCGGAAGAAACTATAGCCGCAGGCAACAGTTCGAGGATGTTGAACGTGTTGCATTAGCTCCTTTGCCACCGCTTCGCTATGAGCTTAAAAAAGAACTCTACGTTACTGTTATGAAAAACGGACACGTGTCACTTAATGCGGATAAGCATTATTATAGTGTTCCTTATCGCTTCATTGGTAAAAAAGTAAAGCTAATGTACTCTCGCTCTGTTGTCGAAATATTTTATTGCTATGAACGTATTGCTATACATAAAAGATTAAAGAGCCCTTATAATTATACAACTGATAAAGACCATTTGGCCTCTGCTCACCGCTTTGTTAGTGATTGGACACCGGAGCGTTTTCTTAGCTGGGCATCCGGCATACATGAAGACGTTCATCTTTATATCCTAAAAATACTGGACAGAAAGCAACATCCTGAACAAGCCTATAAATCCTGTGTTGGTATATTAAGCTTTGCAAAGAAAGTGGGTAACGAGCGATTAACCAAAGCTTGTCAACGTGCGCTTGGTTATGGTATTTATAACTATAAAACCATACAAACTATATTAGAAAAAGGAATGGATAAATACGATGAGAAAGAAGATAACGAAAACCTACAAATGCCTCAACACGATAACATACGTGGTGAACATTATTACAACTAAACAACATCAATTATAAACCTAAACAACAAAAACATGAATGCAACAACATTAGAAAAAATGCGAAAGATGAAATTCTTTGGTATGCACAGAGCTTTAAAAATAAGTTTGGAATCAGGGAAAAAAGAAGATTACACGACAGATGAAATGATTGCGCAACTCATCCAGGCTGAATGGGACGAAAGACAAAATCAAAGTATAACAAGGCACATTACAAATGCCCGCTTCCGGTATAAGGCTGCAATAGAGGATCTACATTATGATACTGATAGAAATATTGACCGAAATGAAATCATGCGCTTTGCGGAATGTTCATTTATTGATAAACATGAAAACATACTCATTACTGGAAGTACTGGAATCGGCAAAAGTTATATCGCCTCCGCTTTGGGCTACCGGGCTTGCGCACAAGGTTACAAAGTGATGTATCATAATACAGCAAAACTATTTGGTAAACTTAAAATGGCAAAGGCTGATGGTTCTTACATTAGAGAAATTGCAAAAATAGAGAGACAAAACCTTTTAATACTCGATGACTTTGGTATCCAACCCTTTGATGCACAAAGCAGAGCAGCTCTTATGGAAATTATAGAAGACAGACACGGAAAAACTTCTATAATAATTACATCCCAGGTTCCTGTGAGCAAATGGCATGAAGTCATTGGAGAAAAAACTGTAGCCGATGCAATACTTGATAGAATAATACATGAAGCACATCGACTTGAATTAAAAGGAGAATCGCTCAGGAAAAAACGACAAATTAATAACGAACCATTAACTACTTAAATCAATATTTTTTTTACATTTGTTTAACGACCAAAATAAGAATGAATTTTAAAATCTTCGCCAGCAAAATCAGTGGTCAATTTGAATCGGAATCAGGTGGTCAATTTAATCGGTATATGCAGTTTATAACGCCTTATCAGACCCTATGTTACTATGGGATGCCGGCGTAAATTGGCTTATT
>JBBRPX010000419.1:0-2085 GCA_038227505.1 Chitinophagales bacterium | reverse complement strand
TCATCATAATAAAGTAAAAGAAATGAAAGAGACCCTTGATAAAATTAAACAAAAGTGATTGAGCAAACTATTTTCAGCTGAAGGCTTTTTGTAATCAAACTAAAAATTAAAAGTATTCTATATTAAACTTAAGCAAACCTTAAATATTTTGCTCGTGCAGATTCAGTAGTTTTGCAGTTCTAAAACTGATTGCTTTGCCATTTATTCCTCAACATAATGAGCAAGAATTGTTACTTCTTATAGCAAAGGGTGATGAAATTGCATTTTCAATTTTGTTTAATAATTATCGAAATAAGATTTATTCGATAGCTTATGAACTTATAGAATCAACAGTTATTGCTGAGGAAATTGTACAGGATACCTTTTTAAAGGTTTGGTTGAGAAGAGAAACTTTCGGTGAAGTAACACATTTCAAAGCGTATCTTTTTACGATTACCCGCAATTATGTTTTTTCTGCGCTTAAAAGTATTGCCCGAAGGCAGAATCTCGAAAAGATTGCATTGCAAGATATCCCGATTTATTATTCCGATACGGAAAACAAGCTTGTGCAAAAGCAATATGAAGAGATATTAAAACGTGCTGTGAATTGTTTACCTGCAAAGCAAAAACAGGTTTATATATTGGTTAAGGAAAAAGGGTATAAACGAAATGAGGTAGCTGATGAACTTCATCTGTCATCTGAAACTGTAAAAACACATCTTGCACAGGCTATGCGAACAATACGTGCTTATTGCCTTGCCCATGTTGATACCTTATTGTTGTTGCTTTTAATGCTGCGTTTATTGCAGGTAACAGAATTACCCATGATCCAATAACCGGGTTTCTACTGCCAAAAAATATTTTTCTGTTTTTACTCACCCAAAGTTTATTTCAGAATCGTCTCTTAATGATATCATCTGATACCTGTTAACGATAAGGTATTTAAAATTTAAAGTTGATTTATGCCTGCATCTCTAGAATATTTGTTACAACGCTATGTAGATAAAACCTGCACACAGGAAGAAAGGGCACAATTGATGCAACTACTCCAACATTCCGATAATGATGAAAACCTGCAACAACACATTGATCAATTGATCAGGGAACGGGATGCTCGGTATGTTATGCCAGATGATGCTGCTGAAGCCGTTTTGCATACAATTTTACAAACAGGTAAAGCACCTGTGATTCCAATAAATCATAGTGGCAAAAGAAGATTTAGCATGTGGCCGCGTATTGCTGTTGCTGCATCAATCGCTTTGCTTTTATCAGCTGCTGGTTGGTTGTGGTTAAACCGTACCCCTTCTGCGGGTATAGTAAAAATAGCACCGAAGCCTGCTAACGCTGGCGATATTCTGCCAGGGGGAAATAAAGCTGTGCTTACATTGGATGATGGCAGTACAATTATGTTGGACAGCACATCCAACGGCATTGTTGCACAGCAAGGCGGAGCAACTATTTTAAAAAGAGACAACGGACAACTGGCTTATGATGTATTACAGAAAGGATTCCAAAAGGTACTTTACAATACGCTGAGTACGCCCCGTGGAGGACAGTACCAGTTAGTATTGCCCGATGGAAGTAAAGTTTGGTTGAATTCGGGTAGTACTATCCGGTATCCGACCAATTTTACTGGTAAGGAGAGAAGAATTGACCTAAGCGGCGAAGCATATTTTGAAGTGGTGAAAAATGCAGCTATGCCATTTAAAGTAAATGTGAATGGAAAAACAGAAGTAGCTGTATTAGGCACCCACTTCAACATAAATTCTTATACAGATGAACCTGCCATCAATACAACATTACTGGAAGGAAGTGTACGTGTTACAGAACTTGAAACCCATGACACCCGACTAATAGCTCCCGGGGAGCAGGCTCAGTTAAAAGTAAATGGACAAATTTATGTAAACAAAAACGTCAATATTGAGCAGGTCATGGCATGGAAAAATGGAATTTTCAATTTTGATGATGCTGACCTACCGACTGTATTGCGGCAACTTTCCCGGTGGTACGATGTAGATATAGTGTATGAGGGTACCATACCGCAAAGAGAATTTGGTGGTAAGATGCAAAGAGACTTGAACCTATCGCAGATATTAAGGATTTTAG
>JBBRPX010000418.1:0-2087 GCA_038227505.1 Chitinophagales bacterium | reverse complement strand
GGTATCTTCTCTTAAAAAGTTTTTAAGCGCTTCTGTACCTGCCAGGCGAACGCTTACTTTTAAATCAGAAATTTTTACACCACTTTTTTCGAGATTGTATTTTAATGCTTCTAAAGTACCCGAGCCCTGTTCTCTTAAAACGATGGGATATTGCTGCAGTTCTTTAATGGTTAAAAATTTCTTTTTGGCAATAGGGCTTTTAGCGCTGCACACAGCTACTACTTCGTCCGTCATGTAAGGCTGGTAAAGTATTGCAGAGTTCTTCTTTTTCCCTTCAACAATTCCGATATCTATTTCCTGGTCTATCAATGCTTTTGTAATGGTATCGGTATTTCTGTTGAGCAAACTAATTTTTACCTCTGGGTATTTTTGGTGAAAGGCTGATAAAATTTTTGGAATAATATACAATGCAACCGTAGTACTGGCGCCAAGTTTAAGCTGGCCTTTTGCTTTTAAATGATCCGTCAAAATACTAAGTTCGAACTCCAGCTGGTTCTGAATTTTTTTGGCTTCTTTTAAACGGTCTAACAACAATTGTCCGCCAGGCGTTAAGCGAATAGCTCCACCCTTTCTTTCAAATAAATTGGTTTTATAAAATGCTTCCAATGCCTTTATCTGTTTGCTGATGGCAGGCTGAGAAATAAATAATATTTCTCCCGCTTTTGTAAAACTGAGGTTGCCTGCAACTTCTATAAATATTTCGTGGCGGGTGGAGAGCATGTAACAATTTATTTTTGATTAGAACGAAACAATTATTTAATTGGCTTGGTATGGAAGCTTAAAAATATAAAAGTTTTTAAAAGTAACACAAACAAATAAAATGTTCGCCATCTTTATAAACAGCCAGACAGGTACATTTCACCAAAAATTAAGTTAACTTAAACGAACAAAAGATCTTGTTGTCAAGTTTGGATTTAAATTAGGGTATTACAAGTTAAATACACTGTTATGAAAAAATATATACTTCCTCTCATTGTAGTTTTCATTATCTCATCCTGCGGCAGCAGTAAAACTTATTTAGAAAGAAACGATGCAGACCGTGCCTTGCAGGATGCTGTAAAGAAACTTGCCAAAGATAAAAATGATGACGATGCGCTTGCAGCAATCCCCGTTTTATATAGCAATATAAAATTGGACCATCTTGCAAAAATAAAAAACTACAACAGCAGCAAAGACATCAACCGTTTTGATTTGCTCATTAAAGAGTACGAAGCTTTGCAAAATGCTTACAATGCTATATTAAACAATACTGCTGCTTTTAAAATTGTAAATCCGCAATATTTTGGCACTGAATTATTGGAGACAAAACAGGCAGCAGCAGAAGCTACCTACACAGCTGCAGAAAATTATTTAGCAAAACAAAACAGAGATGATGCCAAGCGGGCATACACTTTATTTAAGCGTACTGATAAATATGTACCTTCTTATAAAGACAGCAAAACAAAAATGCAGCAGGCTTACGAAAATGCCATTGTAAATATTGTCATCAACAGAGTAGAAGATAACTCTTACTTTTTTAACAGCGGCTGGGGTAATACCGGATACAATTACAGCAACCAATATTTTCAGGAAAGCCTGGTGAGGGAATTACAAAATACCAGCGGCTATAACCGATATGCAGCAAGGTTTTTTACAGACTGGGATGCACGCAGAGATAATGTGCGGCCTGATTGGGTGGTGGATTTGCGTTTAAGAGACATGAGCATTCCTTACCCGATTACTTCCAATTACCAGCGCCAGGTAAGTGCCAATGTGCAGGAGGGTAGAGACACTTCCGGCAAGGCTATTTATAAAACAGTGTATGCAACGCTAAACCTTAGCCGCCAAAGTTTTGATGCTAGCGCTGCCATGGAAATGAACATTAGAGATATAAAAACAAACCGCACCATCAGTTACCGCACTTTTAGCAATAACTACCGCTGGCAGGAAGAAAGTGGAAGTTACACCGGCGACAGACGTGCATTGAGCAACAACGACTGGGCAACAATAAACAATAACAATTTCAACAGCCCCCGCAGAGAGGATGTGTTGGAAGATTTGTATAGAAGAATTTACCCACAGGTAAAAAATGAAATTACCAACCAGGT
>JBBRPX010000417.1:0-2096 GCA_038227505.1 Chitinophagales bacterium | reverse complement strand
CTAGGTCTCCATTAGAACACTTATAAAGTCCGCAGCCTAAAAGCTTGTAAACGACTGTGTCTAAAATTATGGGACAGTCCTTACATTGTCTTGAATTATAAACAATGGTGTCTGACTTCACTTGCTTACCAACGGTCTGTCCGCAAAGCAAGGTTGCAGAAAATATAAATGTCAGTATAGAAATTATTGCTCTCATTGTCTGTGTGTCAAAACTTGCTGCCAACGTCAGTCTGTGAAAATACTAAACCCTTTTAAAAACACAAAATAATCCTTGCAAAGTAGGCATCGTTGTTGTATATTTATTGCATACTTCTATGCAACATATAACAGGCATTCCTCGTGAACAAATACAAATGCAATCGCTCAATGATACGATATTGGAAACGAATCCAGTACATGTTGTTGAAGCCTTTGTAGAGAATATTGATTTAGATAAATTGGGCTTTATCAAAGTATTATTAAAATCAGAAGGTCGCCCAAGCTTTGAATCTAAAGTATTTTTAAAAATCTATTTGTATGGATATTTGAATGGCATTCGTAGTAGCCGCAAACTAGAACGTGAGTGTATTCGTAATATAGAAATGCAATGGTTGCTACATGGCTTACGTCCAAACTATCATAGCATATGCGATTTTAGAAAAGTAAACCCTGAGGCATTGCGCAATTTGTTTAAAATGTTTGTATCGTTTTTGAAAGATGCTGAATTAGTAGCTGGCGAAACGATAGCAATTGATGGTACTAAATCAAGAGCGCATAATAGCAAGAAAAATAATTTCAATCAAAAGAAAATAGATCGACACTTGGCTTATATCGAAGCTAGAAGTGAAGAGTATATGACAGCACTAGAAAGTAATGATGTCAAGGATGATGCAGTTAAGGTTACGAACTTGCAAGAGAAATTGGAAAGATTGAAAACCAATAAACTTAGTTATGAGTTATTGGAACAAAAACTCAAAGCCAGTGGTGAACCTCAAATCAGCACAACCGATGAAGATGCTAGAGCTTTATTAGTTCAAGGTCAGGTAGTAGAAGTGAGTTATAATATCCAAGCTGCCGTAGATGCAAAACATAAATTGGTAGTAGCGACTCACACCATCAATCGCAATGATAGAAACGCCTTAGCAGATATAGCATTAGAAGTGAAAGAGAATTTAAGTGTAGACACTTTCACAGCTTTACTCGATAAAGGCTTTCACAATGGCGGTCAAATACAACAATGCCAAGATGCAAATATTAAAACTATTGTAGCCTATCCTGAATTAGTAAATACAAATGAAACTGGAACAACAAAAGCCTATATGGTGAGCGAATTTGTGTATGAAAAAGCAAGCGATACTTACACTTGCCCACAAGGCGAAACACTACATACCAAAGGCACTTGGCACAACAAAAAAGATGGTGAGAAGATTCAATTTAAATTTAAACAATACCGCACCCCGAAGTGCAAAACCTGTCCTGTAAAACATCTTTGCACTGCACAAAAAGGAGGTAGGGTAATACAGCGAAGTGAGTTTGCAGATGCAGTTGAAGCAAACAATAAACGCTACGATGAAAATCCAAAACTCTATAGGCAAAGACAAGAGATCAATGAACATATTTTTGGTACTATCAAACGGCAATGGGGTTATTACTACACAAACCTGAAAGGACTTGAAAAAGTAAATGGAGAGCATAGCTTGATTATGTTTGTGTATAACCTAAAACGAACAATAAATATCCTTGGCGTGAAAGATTTAATAGACAAACTCAAAAACTGGGAAGCAAAATACCCTAAGGGTGTTTTGTTTATTTTTAAATGCACTTATTTTAAGCCCAATACAGCTCTTTTATTTTTTGAACCAAAGCTAGCCGCATAAAATAATGGCTTTCCCAAATAAGCTCTAATGAAAATAGGGCTGACCTAGGGCTCAAATTTAGGGTTGGAAAAATGTGTTTTTTGGTATTTTCACATCCTGACGCTGCGCCGAAGTAAGGAATCTAAGTTTGGCAGATGTAGATACAGAACGCTGTATGGTGCATGTTCGCCAGGGCAAAGGCCGTAAAGACCGGGTGGTTCCCATGGGTACCATGCTGCAAAGAGGTATCCGTAATTATAT
>JBBRPX010000416.1:0-2121 GCA_038227505.1 Chitinophagales bacterium | reverse complement strand
ATTTTCATCAATTCGGCCTGCATTTGCAGGGCTTTCTGTAATTGATCGAAGTAATCCATCTGTGTCATGTTCAAAGCTTCCCAGGCATCAAAGAGTGTAAAGAGTTCTTCTGTATTCTGCTCATACCCTAATTGCATAGTTTGAAAGTTTCTTCTTATAGCAGGAATAATCTGCTGCTCATATAACAACATCTGTTTCTTTTTTAACTCCAGTTCGGTATAAGATGAACTTGCCATTCCGGAAGCCTCATTAATAATCATCTGCTGTTTATTTTTCAAAGCCTCATTTTGCCAAACCAGGCTTTCCGCTTTTGCTTTATTCATCTTTGAAGACCATTTTGCCAATGGAATTTTCATCATGCCCATGACTGAAAACATCAGTGGCTGCCTTGCCCAGCCTGTCATATGGTTATACTGAATGCCAAACTCAGGTTTTAGTTTTGCCAGTTCTGATTTGCGTTCAAGATTATTTACTTCAATACTTCTGTCAATTACTTTTATATCACTTCGTTGCTTCATTAAAGCTACAGAGTCGAACATAATTTTATTGAAATCGAGCCATACATAATTGGTATCTACCAAAAAAGGTTCATCAGTATTACGATTCATAACGATGTTGACGGCAATTCTTTTCTGCTCAATTTCATACCGTAACATCAACTGCATGTTTTCTACATTTGCCAATGCAGCTTTGGCTTTGTAATAGGCACTGATTTTGCCCAACCCATTTTTATATCTTATTTCGGCACTCTGCATCATAAATTTTAAAAGCCTGTCATTTTCATCCAGTACTTTCAGTTTCTTTTCCAATACAATCCAGTCGTAATAATTTTTTCTTGATGTAAAAAGCAAGTCATTTATGACAACATCTTTTTTTTGCAATTCAATAGTTGACTGTGCGTTCATAAAATCATACTCAGCATTTTGTTTTTTTTTATTAGGAAACATCTGTTGCGCAGAAATCATAAATGCACCCATACCAGGCTGACCATTCATTGATTTCCACCTGCCGGGATCGTAGGGTGTTTGATAAAAGCCAGCACCCAGTAGCGGGGCGTCCCAACTGTAAGCAGCTTTTGCCGCTTCATTCATGGAGCGAGCTTCTGCATCCAGCATTTTTAATGTAGGATGATTTTTTTCGATGGCAGATTGAATCTCCTCCATTGTTAATACCTGTTGCGAAAATGCCATCTGCATCAAGAGCATTCCACTAATTAATAATTTTAAACTTTTCATTTTTCCTGGATTATAATCTATAAATATTAATGCTTTGTTTCCATCACGTCTATCTTGCCGTGTTTCCTCAATTCATATTCTTTAGACATTAAAAAAATCAATGGGGTTACCAATAATATATGGGTAGCAGATGTGAGTACACCGCCAACCATTGGCAACACAATTGGTTTCATCACATCGCTACCCACGCCATGACTCCAAAGAATGGGTATTAATGCAAAGAGTGAAACACTTACCGTCATTAATTTTGGACGAAGGCGTTTCGTTGCTCCTGCAATCACATATTCCCGCAAATCCTGCTTTGTGATTGTTTCTTTTGAATTGCCTTTTTTTTCAACCAACTGCTGCATGGCATCATTGAGATAAATGACCATAACGATACCGGTTTCGACTGCTAATCCAAACAAAGCAATAAAACCCACTGCCACAGCAACAGACATATTCACCCCCCAGAAATAGATCATGAATGCACCGCATATTAATGCAAATGGAATAGAGATCAAACTTAGAAATGCCTCCCTTGCAGAATGAAAAGCAAAGTACATGCATAGAAAAATGATGAGTAAAACAACAGGCAAAATCATTTTTAATGTTTTTTCACTTCGGATCAGGTTTTCATACTGGCCGCTCCATTCCATGAAATAGCCCTTCGGTAATTTGGTAATCATGTTATCCAGTTTTTTCCTGGCTTCATTAACCGTGCTGCCTAAATCCCGTTCCCTTACATTAAACAATACTGTACCTCTCAGCATGGCATTTTCTGAATTAATCATCGGCGGGCCTTCGGTTATTTTTACATCAGCCACCGCTTCCAATGGAACGGGGCCGTATTTCATTGTTTGCACCTGTAAGCGTTTTAAAGAACTAAGATTATTTCTGAAATCCT
>JBBRPX010000415.1:0-2122 GCA_038227505.1 Chitinophagales bacterium | reverse complement strand
TTTACATCTTCTACAAAATGATACAAATCATATTCTAATTTTAAAAGAGAAACCAACTCTATATCATGCGAAGAAACGAAAACAATATTGTCTTTTTTATTTAAATAAGATAATATTGATTTTGCTGCAGCTATCCGTTCAATCGTATTTGTACCTTTAAAAACTTCATCTAAAATAAATAAGTGCTGACAATCATTTTTTGATTCCTCAATTAGGTTGCCAATTGCTGTTACTTCTTTAAAGTAATAACTACTTCCTTCCAATAAATTATCTGATATACGTATTGATGAAAATACTTTTAAAAAGGGCGTTTCAAAACTATCTGCAAAGCAGGTATAAATTGTTTGCGCTAAGATTGAATTAATAACTACAGCCCTTATGAAAGTAGATTTACCCGACATGTTGGAGCCTGTAATTAATATACTTTTATTTTTTACACAGATAGAATTTGCTACACAATTTTGTACAAGTGGATGATATACATTTTTTAATTCTAATTCTTTTTTTGCTTCTTTAAAAACGGGGCTTATAAATTTATTTGCGCCACTTCGTAAAGATGCTACGGAAAGTGCTGCATCAATATTGCCCACATAGCTAAAGAGTAAATCAATATCCTGTTTTTTATTTTGAATTGTATTTATTACACCATAAAATGCATGGATTTCAATTAGAAAAAATGCTTTTATTATTTCAAAAAACATTAATAATAATTCTACTAACTCGTTATTACCATAACTACCAAAATTTAGTAATAGAAATTTTCTTTTAAATTCTTTCAGAGCCAAAATACTTTCTTTGACTTTTACATTCTGAAATGGAATAGCTCTTTTTGAAAACTTTTCTGAAATATCTATAAGTAAATTAAGTTGTGGAAATGAAATTAAATATTTGTTTATATTTTTTTTGTTTATGTAGTGCAACACCACATTAATTGTTATCGGCAGCATTAGCCAAATAAGCAATACAGGAAATTTAATTGATAAGGTTAGCATGAGTATTACAACTAACGTATCTAATAAATATAAATTCGCATATTGCGGTTTTTCTAATGCGGTTTCTTTTATTAATGGGGCAATGTAATAAGCGTTGTCATTGTTTAATTGCGATAACAAAAACTGTGCGTTTTCTCTTTCAGTTTTATTTTCTGTAAAGAAATTTATCTGCACATCAAACTCTTTTAAATCCGCTAAATTATTGGTAGGTTCGGTAAGTGTATTATAAAAAAATTGTTGCCCGGGTTTACTATTTGTCCTATCAAGAAAAGCAAATAACTCTTTGAAATCTATATCTCCTATTGTTTGTGCAGTGAGTTTATGAAAGGGAACTTTGTTATTTATGCCAGCGTAGTTTTCTATTAAATCGAAATTACGATAGTTAATTTTTGGTTTGCCCCAATCTTCGCTAAGTTGTTTTATAAATTTTCTCTTCGTTTTTTTCATTAATAAAAATGATATAAAAGCAAAAAGCCACAATAAGAAAAGAGATAAAATTATATAATACACGTTAAAATATTTGTTCAATAATGGTATGCCGTACAAGTAAGTGACACAACTATGATGGGCATAGCTGCTGTTTTAGCCCACACTACGATTTGTTTGTTGTCCCAACTTCTAATACTCAACCTTAACAAAAATAATTTTTTGCAATTTAAAATCATTGTTTATCTTTAGATAGTTGTTTAAACAACTATATGCTCAACAACCAATTTAAAAGAGGGGAATTATACAGTTTCATAACTGGCAAGGCGAGTACTGCTCTTGCACGCCGCCTGCAAAAGAATTTTAAGCAGGCAGGTATTGAAATTACCATTGAGCAATGGAGTGTGTTGTACCATTTGTGGAAGGAAGATGGGCAAAGCCAACAGCAACTGTGCGATGCTACTTTTAGAGACAAGCCAAGTATTACAAGGCTGGTTGATAATTTAGAAAAACTTGGTCTGGTAAAACGAACCGCCAATAAAAATGACAGGCGCATCAATAAAATTTGTTTGACGCCCGAGGCACTAAGCTTGCAATTACAAACCATGGAAGTGGCTAATCAAACTCTGAACGAAGCATTGGCAGGTGTTACAAATGGACAGGTAGAAATAGCAAAGGAAGTTTTGCAGATGGTGTATGAGAAT
>JBBRPX010000414.1:0-2148 GCA_038227505.1 Chitinophagales bacterium | reverse complement strand
TTAAATATTTCTCCAATTCAACTACCCTTGTTTAAAAAAATAGTCATTAGTTATAATCTCCTACTGAGACAGCCCATCTTAAGCGCTGTTACTACAAGCTTGCAGGTAACGTTTTGGGGCTTTGCGAAGGTGTGGGAATCGAAGCACAAATGTTCATTTTAGCACAAATGTTGATTAGAATTCAAATGTTAAAATTTAGCACAAATGCCCCACTTTTGCAAAACCCCTGTTGTGCGTTCGTTCTTTTTCTTGTCTATTTTATGTTGTTTTTATATTGTCAAAATTCCATCTTGGGATTGCAAATTTGTCTACTATTTTTCCTTGTCTGTCCCAAATTTCTAAAGAACCCCATTTTACTTTTTCATCATTTAAAAATTCTATAATTTCTGCTTGTTGTTTTAGTAATGGATTAGATTTGTAAGAAAGCAATTTGTCCGAAAATGGCTTATTGCCTATTGAAGCGTTATGAGAACCTGAAATTAACATTAAATTACCCATTGAATTTAACTCTCTGTCAATAAAACCTTCTCCATATTCATTGTTTTCATTAACATCATATCCTGTGGCTAATGGCTCTCCATTTGTTGGTTTTTGTGGTGAAATGTGTTCTATTTGTTCGTTTTCAATTGTACAATTGCCAATATTATAACCTCTATTTTGTAAGGAATCTTCATACTTCCATAATAGATAGTTTAAGATTCTATTCTGATACATATATCCCATCAAAAACTCTTTCATTCTATTGTCGCCCCAATAATAAGATTCATTAAGTTTATTTTTGAAATGAGTTTTTAGTTTATCAAGGTCGCCATCAAAAGCCAATAATATTTCATTTAGTCTGCTAATGAAATCTGCACGACTATTTATTAACCTATAACGAAAAACTACAATTTCTAAAATATTATAAAGTGTATTTAAATATTCTTCTTTTTCATTAAAGTGTTTGTACCCTTTTATAATAAATGGATAAGCAAATGCTGGAATAGATAAACTTCGTAAATCTTGTAAATATGGCAAAGTTGAATTTTCCATTTTCTTAATGTTTGAAAATGATGTGTGTAATTCTGTTACAAAGCCTTTTATCCATTTAACTTTGTCTGTTGAGTTTACAAAAACCTCTTTAATGTCGTCTAATGTTCTGTATGGATAGCCTTTTATGAAAGCATTGCAGTGATAAATCAAAACACTATCTTCATTTAAGCTTTTTAAATCGTTTATGATTAGATAAATAAGTTTGAAGATATTTGAAACAAATTCTATGTTAGTTTCGGTTTCTTCTTCTGGACTATAAACATACATCTGATACATAAAATAGGATTTGATTTTTTCCATATTTGTCAAATCCTTTCCACGATTATTCTGCAATTCAAACATTAATGCAGAATCTTTTTTACCACTTAATTCTATACAAGTTAGTTCTGTAGATTCTAACTTTTCAAGTATACTTAATAAGTCTTTTGTTGTTAATTTATCAAGTTCAGTTGAAAAATGTTTTCTACCGTTTTTTATTCTTTCTTGTGAAGGTGTTGCAGTTTCAAATTTTGGTTTTCCTTCAACAATGAGAGTTTCAAAACAAGCTCTATCGTATTCAACAGGTCTTAATTTAATATTTCCGCCATTCTTAAAATAAATCTTTTCTTTTGAATCAAATTCAATTTCAATTTCGGTTTCGGTTGCACTTCGTTTCTTTAAAATATCAAGGATTGCTCGCAAAAAAATCGTCAAAGTTGTCAGCCTTTGTTGTCCATCAATAATTTCATATTGAATATCCTTTTTCACCGTTTCAAGTAAAAGGTTTCCGTAAAAATAACTGTTGTCGCCTCTAATTTGTTCTTTTAAGTCGGTTAAAAATATATTCCATTGGTCTTTGTCCCAAGAATATGCTCTTTGGTAAACTGGAATAATAAAATGTTTTTGTGAACTGTCAAAAAGTCCAAGTACAGTTGTTGGTCTAAATTGCATATGTTAATATTTTTTATAGTTTCAATGTTAGCTGTGTCGTTTTAGAATGTCTCGTCCTGATTTAGGTTGACTCTTTTTTACGTTATCCACAGTTGGATAAGATACCTGTGTTTTACGTTTTGAGTTTAGTTATTCATCTTTGTTTTATCAGTTGAAGCGGACTTCATTAAGTTCTGGGGAGATTTT
>JBBRPX010000413.1:0-2149 GCA_038227505.1 Chitinophagales bacterium | reverse complement strand
TAGTATTATCTTTAAAGGTTAAATTATTTTATGTTTACTAAGGTCAAAAAGAAGCAATGGCTTTTTGTAATAATCCTCTTTTTTTTAGCCCTGCATTTGCAGGCACAAACCAAAGATGATATTCTCATTAAAAATATACTTGCTAAACAAACAATTGCTTGGAACACCGGAGATATTGAAGGGTTTATGCAAGGCTATTGGCACAGCGATTCGTTGATGTTTATTGGCAAAGGCGGTCCTACTTATGGCTGGGAGAACACGCTAAATAATTATAGAAAGAATTATCCCGATACTGCCATTATGGGTAAGCTCAATTTTGAACTAATAAATGTGAAACGTTTATCTGAGCAATATTATTCAGTGGTTGGTCAATGGCATTTAAAAAGATCTGTCGGTGATATAGGTGGAGCTTTTTCGTTATTGTTTAAAAAAATCAAAAACAAATGGGTTATTGTACAGGACCACAGCAGCTAAAGTATTGAGCAGTCAATTTTAAAGTTGCCCATTGACCTTATCCCACTTTTTTTTAATATGCTTGTATAAGAAAAAACAACCAATACAGAATATTATATAATAAATAAAATTATTTACTGAGGGGTTATTATCAAACAGCCCAAACTTTAAATAAAGTCCTACGAAAATATTTATAAGCAGCCACAAAATAATCAGCGAAACTGTTTGCATAATGGTTATTAAAAATAGCCTTGTTTCATCTTCCATTCCCATATGCTAAAGTTATATCAGTTTAAAATCACTTAGTAAATGAGTAAAATTAAACTTTGCCATTATAAGCACATTCCGATTTAAGAAAAATAACCCGTTTATTTTATTAGTAGGTTTTTAAAAGCACTACTATCTCCATTAAAAACATTAAAATCTACCTTGGTACTAATACCGTTAACATGCCCCGTTTCGTTGTGTTGCCAAAAAGTCCAGTTGCGTTGTATGCGTGGTCTGTTCTTTTCTAAATAATGCGCTACCCAAAGTGGATAATCATCAAACTTACCGGCAAGAAAAGTATTGTAAAAATGAATGTTACTGTAAATGATGGGTTTTACTTTGTATCTTTTTTCAACAAGTTTTAGCCAGTCTGCAACCCGCTGCTGCAAATCTAACACCGAAGCTCCATTAGCCTGCTCTACATCCAACACAGGTGGAAGATCTCCTTTTTTTAAATAAACATTTTCAACAAAATGTGCAGCCTGCAGTTTACCACTTTTGCTGCCAATAAAAAAATGGTAAGCACCTCGTGGAATACCTGCCAATAATGAATTGCGCATATTATTTTTGTATGCAACATCTACTAAATCTGTCCCTTCTGTAGCTTTCATAAATGCAAAACCGACACCCACATTGTTCACTTTCATTTCTTTTACTTCCTCCCATGAAATGTCTTGTTGGTGTTTGCTAACATCTATACCATGTATTTGATAATTGACCGGAATATAAATTCCAAATTCTTTGTACAACTTAAATGTGGGTCTGTTAAAACGGTCTTTAAAATAATAAGCTACAATGGAAAGACAAATTAAAACAATGACGGTGTAAAATATTTTTATACCAAATCCCCTCACTTTCTTAGCCATACTATTTTAAAACTTTAAATGATATTCATTCAAAAAAAGTGGCAAACTAATTATCTTATAATCTGTTTACTTATTAATTTACCCGCAGCTTTTACTTCAACAATATATGTTGCTCTTGCCCAATTTGCAGATAATATTTTTATTGAGGCGGTGCCAAATGTAAGCTGTACATTTTTGCTAAAAACAACTTGTCCAAGTTTATTATAAATATTCAACATTGCATTTTCGTCTTTAAAATCATGGAGGTTAACAGTAAATGGATTACTAATCGGGTTTGGATAAATATCGACTAATCCCTCACCACTATTTGCCGGTGGTGGAGGAGGAGGAGGTGTGCAACTTCCATTGTTAACAGGAGCCGTTTTCTCCGTGCTATTGTTCTTTGTAACCAGCCAAACATCAGGATCTATCAAAACAGTATCTGCAGTAAAACCCAATGATCGTATAAAATTTTCACCACTAAAATTATTATCAAGTACTACCGTTTTTTCTTGCGTAGCATTTTTAAACTTTAATGCAACAGGCAATTTAAAAAACGATACAGATGAGTGAGAAGTGGTTTG
>JBBRPX010000412.1:0-2162 GCA_038227505.1 Chitinophagales bacterium | reverse complement strand
ACAATAGGTGCTGCAAAGACAAGCAGAAGAAAAAACAAAACAGATTTCATTTTCATGGAAACACGTTTTTAAATTGATACAGTGATTGATAGAAATAATACAAGGTAATAACAATAAAAGTATGTAAAGAAAATTATTTGCTGTCCGAACACTAATGAACTTGTCGCTAAAAGAACTGTCAGAAAAAAATATAACTACAGAACATGAAAGTTTTTAATTGCAGCTTACGTACCGGGCCTTTAGTTTTGTTTTCATCAATTATTTAAAACTACTACTATTATTACTTTTTCTTTTTTGGTTCTTTTTTCTTTTGTGAATTCACATTAAAAAGTCAATAACTAACTTTAAAAACCTGAAAGCTGCCGGAGCGCGTTATGTTAGGGCAAGGACCGAAGGCCTATGCCAAGTTTTATTCTCCGGTAGCTTTTTTGAACAAAGAATCAGATAGAAAATAGGGCTTACGACCCATTATTAAGGTCTTGAAACTGTTCAAAATTTTCAGGCTTTTATTCACCGTTTAAATGAAATTATTATGAACAAATTTAAAGCATTTACAGGGATTGATATCTCTAAAAAAACATTTGATGCCGTCATTGTTTTCTCTGAAGCAGGTTTGGTACATCATCATTGTTTTAGCCAGACAATGGAAGGATTTTTGTCCTTTGTAAAATGGCTTCAGTCACACCAGGTGACTTTGCAGGATACACTGATCTGCATGGAGCATACCGGTCTTTACACAAATGGGATTATTGACTTCCTGGTAGATCTGAAAGCAAATCTTTGGGTAGAAATGGCTATCAAAATCAAAAGAAGTATGGGACTGCAAAGAGGAACAGATGATAAAGCATCTGCAATAACAATCGCTGAATATTGCATGCGCTTCAGCGATCGGGCAAGGCTCTGGAAGCCAGTGGACACAAGGCTTTCAAAGCTAAAGAATATGATAGTACAGCGTGACCGGATTGTTAATGCACTCAAACAACTGAGTGTTCCCATTGAAGAAATGAAGAGCTGTAATGCTGCCAAAGAAGCTGCACAATTAGAGCGGTTACAACTTCCTGCCATCAAAGGGCTTAACAAAGCAAAAGAAAAGATAGAGGCTTCTATACAATCTTATATCAGCAGTGAAGAAACCATAAATAAAAGCATTCAATTAATGTGCAGTATTAAGGGAGTCGGATTGCAAACGGCCGCTTCATTGTTTGTTTACACAAAGGGATTTACCATGTTTGAAAATGCGAAGCAACTGGCCTGCTATTGTGGTGTGGTTCCATTCAGTAAAAGTTCCGGAACCAGCGTTCGCTTTAAGCCAGGCGTAAGTCCATTTGCCAACCGCAAACTGAAAAGCCTTTTGCATTTATGTGCCATGTCTGCACTTCGTTGGGATAAAGATATTAAAGCCTATTACGAGAGAAAAGTATTGGAAGGAAAAAACAAAATGAGCGTCATCAATGCCATCAGGAATAAACTGCTGTTAAGAATTTTTGCCGTGCTAAGAGATCAACGGCCTTATGTGGAAAACTACTAATTGGCAGGTGCATAAATCAGTAAAAAATCATTTTGTGGAATCATAGAAAACTTGGCGTATTCTAGGATATCGAAACTACCAAATTTGTTTTCAAATTAAGCCACATTTTTATAGTTGTCCACATACATTTCCCCTTTCTTTACCACCGCAAACATTCGTAATATCAGTTTAAATTTTATGTTGTTCAAAACTATTTTATAGCATTTTGTTTTTAGTTTATTTACTGCATATCCATTCATTTCTTTGTCCCATACAAGGGCGCTGCGTGCTGCCTGGTTCAGTTCCTGCTTCAGTTCTTTATTAGCTATATGGCTTACTCTTTTTCTGCCACGTATGCTTGTGCCTGAACTATGATCAAATGGTATTACTCCCACATATACTGCATAGCTTCTGGGGTTGGTAAAGCTGGTAAAATTTTCTGTATAAGCTATCGTCATTAACCCGTTCACTTTACCAATGCCTTTTATGCTGGTGATGAGGGTAAAGTTCACATGCATCTGTTCATCCTTTATTACGATTTGCATCATTTCAGCTTCAATGTTTTCAATAATTTTGCTGTTGGCTTTTTGTTTTTGCTGCAGCGATTTTACGATAATATCTTTTGTGTTTTTTCCATACATATGCTCCCGCTCTT
>JBBRPX010000411.1:0-2170 GCA_038227505.1 Chitinophagales bacterium | reverse complement strand
GATTGTGGATTTCTTTTATCCAGCCAAACCCCAAATGCTGCACCAAGCAGGGAAGGAACAGCTACTGAACAACCAATCATTCCCATCATTCCTAATCCAAACCACACGCCATTTTTATCCTGCTGTGCTTTTAATTTCCTTTTTTCTTTTTTGGCAACTTCATCGCTAAAAAAATTATCTTCTTTATCGTTAGCAGCTGGTTCCATTGTTAAATGTTTCGAAGTTTATCGAAGCTGTAAATAAAGCCTCTTTCTAATTTTGCAATAGTGGTAATTGCCTGTCTTTGATTTTCATCTTCTGCTATAAAATCTTTTTTCACCAACTCCCCAAGCTTGCCTAAATCTGCACCGCCAACTGCATTGCGAACTGATACAAAGACTTGAGTGCCTGCTTTCACCATTACACCAGTATCAACTGCTACAAAATGGGAAGCCCCGTCTTTTTCATAACTAAAAATTCCCGGAACCAATGCTGCAACGCAATCTAACCGCTGTGGCAACAAACCGTATGAACCTTCACTTGTTTCCATCACTATGCTGCTTACATTTTTAATATCAGCAAACACTTTAAACGGCAGTAGAATTTTAAGACTCATTTCAGTTTTTTCCATAATGTTTTATTTTATGGTTTCCTTTTCTTTTGCAGCATTTTTTATTTCATTTTTATCTGTATGTGTCGTTTCTTTTTTTGCATCCTGATTTTTATTTTTATCTGTTTCATTATTGGTTTTCTTTTTCACTTCATCAATTGAACCAATCATGTAGAAAGCACTTTCAGGATAATCTTTAAATTCATCCGCCAGAATTCTTTCGCAACCATCCAATGCATCTTGCAAACTCACTTGTTTCCCCTTAATACCACTAAATTGTTCTGTTGCAAAAAATGGCTGTGTAAGAAACCGTTCAATTCGTCTTGCCCTGTTGACAACATTACGATCCTGCACCGATAACTGTTCCATACCAAGCATCGAAATAATATCTTTCAATTCTTCATACTGCGCAAGCGTGGCTCTTATTTTTTGTGCAAGGTCATAATGCTTTTGCCCAATGATGCCTGGTGTAGCCATTTTTGAATTGGATTGCAGGAGATCGATGGAAGGATACAAACCTTCACTTGCTTTTTTTCTGGATAGCGCAATAGAAGCAGAAAGATGAGAGAATGTATGCACCGCAGCAGGATCGGTTAAATCATCGGCAGGTACGTAAACCGCCTGTATAGAAGTGATGGCGCCAGTATCTGTATAGGCAATGCGTTCTTCCAATTCTGATAATTCTGTACCCATGGTTGGTTGGTAACCGAGCCTTGAAGGCATTTGTCCCATGAGTCCTGATACTTCCATCCCTGCCTGTATAAAACGAAAAATATTGTCTATCAGCAACAGCACATCACGGTGTTCATCATCCCTAAAATATTCTGCCATAGTAAGCGCCGCATGCCCCACACGAAAGCGTGCACCGGGCGGTTCATTCATTTGTCCGAACAGCATCACCATATCTTTTAGCAGTCCGGCATCTTTCATAGCATTGTACAATTCATTGCCTTCACGACAGCGCTCGCCTATGCCACAAAACATACTCACACCTTTGTTGTGCCCCACCATGTTGTGAATTATTTCAGTAAGCAAAACTGTTTTGCCAACACCTGCGCCACCAAACAAGCCGGCTTTGCCACCACGTTCTAATGGCACGAGCACATCAATGGCTTTGATGCCTGTTTCAAAAATTTCTGATTTAACTGCCCGTTTAGATAATGGGGGAGGAGACTGGTGTATGTTTCGACGTTCGCCTTCCGGCAACGGATCAAGATGATCAATGGTGTTTCCAAAAACATCGAACATTCTGCCGAGTATATTTTTGCCAACAGGTACGGTTAATTCTTTTCCTTCTGTTTCTACAACCATTCCTCTTGCCAACCCCTGCGTTGGGTTCAATGCAATGCCACGCACGCTATTGGCATCAAGTTGCGCTAATACTTCTATTGAAACATGATTGTCTTTGCCTGCCTTTAGTAAAGTATAAATTGGCGGTAAATCATTGTCAAAATGAACATCTATTACACTACCACGAACAGAAATAATTTTTCCATAATTAAAGACTGTCCCTTTGTCGTTCTTATTTTGATCCATTTTATGTAAGAATTCATGGTGTTGTTGATGTTTTCAAGGTAATTG
>JBBRPX010000410.1:0-2214 GCA_038227505.1 Chitinophagales bacterium | reverse complement strand
TTGTCAACTTCAAAATCCAGTCCTGGTTGTCTACTTTTTTTCACCTTACTAAGTTACGAAAAATCCCTGTAAAATTCACGTAGAATGAGCTTTGAAAGTTAAAGGAGGCATTACGCCCAACGTTCGAGTATTGCTGCAGTCAGGGGATTCATTGCTGGTCAAGTCCCGGAACTGAAGACGATTGAAAAACTAAAGTACAAGATAACAACAAAAGCCCAAAAATAATTTCGTCCGCTGGAACCCCTGCTGATAGCGAACCGCAGCCGAAGATAACAACGTCCTGCCCTGCTTGCAGCAATACTTTTGTTGCCTGCTGGGCTGTTTATATCATAGTTTTTTGAGTATTTAGAGACTAATTTTTTATTGATAATTACTTACAGCAGCTAACCCATCATTAAAATTTCTACTAGAGTAACCTCCTTTATAAATTACCGTGCCTCCTCCGTTTAGATACAAGACGTAAGCAGGAGCATTTAAATCCAAAAAATCTCTTTTATTATAAATGTAAATACCAATTTCTGTTTCATCTGGCTTTAAACTACAATCCATTCCGCCTTTAACTTCATAGGTTATTTTACCTTTTTTGTCTATTAAAAAAAAGTCAAAATTTCTTTTATTTGGATCACCATCATCTTTTCTTATTGCAGCATAATCACCTTTAAAGGGGTAGATTCTATTAAGGGAGGACATAATGTAATTTATACTTCCAACACCATTTTTGTCCGTTTCATAAATTAAACTGCATTGTTTATCATTATAAAATGAAGCATTTTTTGTTCCCTTAATGCCATACGCAATTCCATCTTTACTTAACTCATATATATAATCGTATTCACAATTGTTATTCACTCGTTCGCCGTTATCATTTAAAACGACCATTTTTTTATCAATAACTTTTTGTGCATAGAGGTAGCCATTTCTAAATTGACTTGGCTCATTTTTATTAAAAGCATATTTTTCTGTAAGTGGTTTTTTATTACCCATAGCATCAACTATTCCCCAAAAGTTTGGGGCGTCTTCTTCACCATATAACGCAAAACCATTTTCAAATTCCGATAAATAGGGATAGTGCTTTCCCTTTTTAATTTCTATGCCTTTATTATCATAAAAATCATAAAAATTTGACCACTTACCATCTACATAATGATAGCGAATTATATTTTTATCTTCTATCCAAATATTTTCAAGAAATTTGGTGGGATTTACAATTACTTTTCCACTAATATCCATCACTCCATACATCCCTTTAGCTGTCAAATCCTTTTTAAAAACGGCAAGATTGTTTTTAAAATGAGTAATAAATTGATACTCTATAGGTACAATTATCTTCCCTGTTTTATTAATAACCCCGTATAGTCCATTTTGATAAATAACAGCCATTCCATTAACAAATTTGGGTGCATATTTTACAGTTCTCAAATCGGCATCTTTAGGTTCTTTTGGTACATCATATTCACATGGTATTACCTCTACTCCCTTTGTGTTTATAAAACCAAATTTTTTATTGAACATAATAGCACATAATCCTTCACTAAAGACAAATGATTTGTATGGAAAAGATTGGTCATAATTTTTGTTTTTTATAGGAGTTTCTTTTCCTTCTTTATTTACTATTAATAGTTCTTTTTTGTTATTCAAAACAACTGCAAATCCTTCATTAAAATAGCTTACTTCCTCATATATTAGTGGTATTACTAGTTTACCTCTTGGATTTATAAAACCAAATTTTGGCGTTTTATTTGGTGTTTCCTTTGTTTGAGCGTTTAATCCAAGGCAAATGGCTAAAATTATAATTGATAATGTATATTTTTTCATTTTGTAAATTTATATGATTCTATTATTCAACAAATACCCTTCACTGGGTATTTGAACTAGGGAAACTGCGGAAGCCTTGCAGGCAACGTGCAGGGCTTTGCGTTGGGTGGGGTTCATTGCTGAGTCCGCCCGTAACCAAAGCCCAATAAAATTACTGATGTTGAAGATAACAAAAAATGCCAAATAGAATTCGGTCTGCACGATATTAGCTGATAGCGAATTAATGTTGAAGCTTACAACGTCCTTTAGCTTTGCCTTTATTAATTTTTTAAAGATATTACTACTATTACTATTTTTCTTTTTTTGCTACTTTTTTTCTTTTACAATGCACATTAAATTGTGTATAAATCTAACCACCGTCAGTGGCGCATTATTACAACGTCCGGGTTAATTACCCAT
>JBBRPX010000409.1:0-2220 GCA_038227505.1 Chitinophagales bacterium | reverse complement strand
TTTTCTAAACATGCGCACCACAATAGCCGATTCCAATAAAGAAACATTGATGCTGGGTGTTATTAACAATATAGAGGCCGTACAGTCAAATGTTGGAAATCTGGTACATTTAAAAAATGTTTATATTAAAACTGGTAACGAAAACTATTTGAATGAATATGGTGGGGTTTCATCAAAAATTAAAGAAAATAAAAATGATATGCTTTATTACTCCATAAAATACAATTATGAGAAAGCTGATATTCTGCTACTCGCAAATATTGCAGCGAGGAACGTTTCCAATAATAATGCAATAATCGATATAGAAAAATACAAGGATAGCAGCAGTCAGGCAGAAATTCCTTTTTTTGACGGCGTTGGTAACAGACAAAGAGACTCTGTAATAATGCTGTCGGATAGGCTTAAAAAAGATGCAACAGGTATTTTTAAAAATACCACTGCCCAACGGCTAAAGGCAATTACCCAACAGATATTCCTTTATATATTGCTGGCTATTCTATTTATTACAACTCTAATTTTGGCCTATTTTTATTTAAAAGCTAATTTAGAAAAGGCAGAAAATTTAAACAGATTACTGTTGTATAATTCTACCCTTTTAAAAAATATTTACGACGCTATAATTACTACAGATAACCACCTGGTTATTACAGATTGGAATATACATGCGGAAAAAATTTATGGATACACCAGTGAGGAAGCAATAGGAAAATCGATGTTAAAATTATTTAAAATAGATGAGCATGACACTAAAGAATTGAAAGGGCCAATGTTTGCAAATGATACATGGAAGGGAGAGGTAATACAATATCATAAAAACGGCAAGCCTATAAATGTTGATCTAAGTAAGACGACCGTTAAAACAGCTGACGGTAATAAGAGAGGTTGCATTTGTGTAATGAGAGATATTACTAATAGGATGAAACTGGAAAAGGATTTAAAGAACCTTTCAGAAAATCTGCAGGAGCAGGTAGATTTAAAAGCATCGGAACTTAATTTTATTTTTGAAAGAATTGCAGATGCGTTCATTGCATTCGATAACGACTGGAACTATACCTATTTAAACAAGGCTGCACTGCAACATCACGGCGTAGCCGAAGAAGATATTATCCATAAAAACATTTGGGAGAAGTACCCACATTTGGTTAAAGAGCCTTTTTATGATGCTTTGCAATTAGCAAAAACAACCCAGCAACCACAACGATGCGAATTGTATTATTCGGCTGAAGATAAATGGTACGCTGATTTAATTTATCCGTCAGAAAATGGTATCTCCGTATATTATCATGACATAACGGAGAAAAAGAAAGCGGAGATAGAACTTGCAATTACGCAGCAGGAACTTGTAGATGCAGAAGCTAAATTTAGGGCGCTTGTAGAGAAATCTATGCTGGGGGTTTACATAAGAAAAGGAAAAAACCTGCTGTATGTAAATCCACGCCTTGCAGAAATATTTGGTTACTCTGAAGCGGAACTTTACAATGACTTTAATTTTATGAATTTAATTGAAGAAGGTGAGCGTGAGAAAATTAATGAAAATATCAGAGCCTATGCAGACCATGAAACAAAAACTCATAGTTACGAAGTTATAGGACTAAATAAAAATGGTAATTTAATTTATGTAGAAGCTTTTGGCTCTACTACAACTTACAATGGCGAAGATGTAGTAATTGGAAATATATTAGATATTACAGAACGCAAAATTGCAGCACGAAATCTTTTACTGGCCGATGAAGCTTTAAAAATTTCAAACGAACGTTTTGAACTTGTAGCCCAAGCCACCAACGATGCAATTTGGGATTGGGATATTGAAAACGATATTCTTACCGGTAATGAAAGGTTTGATAAAATGTTTGATAAAAATAAAAATGAACCTTTAAAATTCGATACTTTTTTGGATAGGATACACAATGCCGATAAAAAATTTTTAATACAGAATTTTAAAACTGCAATAACCCAAAAAAAATCAATATTAACTGAAGAGTTTAGGTTTAAAGATAATAATGGCAATTATAAGTTTATTTACGACCGTGGTTATATACTTTATAAAAAAGGTGTAGCTTATCGTATGCTTGGTGCTATGCAGGATATTACTTTGCTGAAAGAAAGTGAAAATAAATTACTTCGGGAAAAAGCATTATCGGACAGTATCATTAATAGTATGCCCGGTATATTTTACCTCTTTAATAAAGACGGTAAATGTTTAAGAGGGAATAAAAACTT
>JBBRPX010000408.1:0-2221 GCA_038227505.1 Chitinophagales bacterium | reverse complement strand
TTTTACCGTCATAGGTATTACTGTAGCCAGTTGTACTACATAATTTGCAACCACAAATACTGCATAAATAATCGTAAAAATAAGCGCCGCATGGCTCCATAATTTTTTATCATCGGGTGTTGCATAATGCAATGCAAGCATCGCCAATAAAAAAGGAATTACAATACTGAGTGAACATGAAAAAAAATTAAGATTTCATCATACGGATAAGTAAGTACACCCAACAATTGTAATGTTTGAACTACTACAAATGCAGCATTGGAAGCAAATGCAACAACGCCTGCATAGAAACCGATTTTGTTGATTGTTGTATTCATAGCTGCATTCTTGTTTTTATAAAAGACTATTTTAATACCGAAACATTGTATTCCACTTCCCTCAAATTAAATTTTCCATAAACAAATTTCTCATCAGGGTAATGCCAGATAGTTTCACCATAGGTCATGATGTTTAAGCCATTTATATTTTTGTAATTACTCACCGGTGTGGAAAATGCATAGTGATTTACATCCCTGTCATTGGAAATAAAATCAATCAATTGTCCTTGCTTATTAAAATACAAAATCGCTGATACGGTAATAGTATGATTTGTAAATGTGGCTTTCGCAGAATTGCTATCAATAGCTTGCCATACAATTCGTTTATCTAACAATGTTGCAGGAGCCATCAAACACATGTCATTAAAGAGTGTTACGGTTTCTGCTTGGTCCATATCTTTTCCGCTTTTTTTTACAACAGGGAAAAATCCAAAAAGCCTGATATCCATCAAAGCAGTTGCATTGCTGTATTTATGATAACCCGGCACAGTAAAGCCTTTTATTGTTGCTTTCATAAAAAACAGACGGGTGGGTTCGTCAAAAAAATTATATTGCTCACAGGTAAAGGGAAAAAAATCTTTTCCTTTTTCTCTCATTTGCACTTCAAATACAATACGCATATTTTTTAATTTAGGCTTATTGATTATTCCTGCATATTTTAGGTAACGTTGCACAGGCTCGGGTAAAGTTTGCAAATCTGTTTCAGTCAATAAATCTGTTTTCAACATATTTGTGCTTTGCAGATTTTCTTTTACATCTTTTTGATAGCTTTTTTCAAAATGATAACTTCCATAACTTAATACAGCAGCAACAAGAATAATGATGTTGGCAATGGTGCCAAATTTTGCATCTTTCCAAACAGTAAAAATCAGTATTTGTGAGATGATGGCTGCCGCTAACCCAACAAACATCCAAGCATCTTTTTTTACCAAGAATAAAATGGTGGCGGCAATAAATAAAAATGCAGTCAGCAACCAAAGCACACCGGTAGGTTTAGAAATTTCTTTGCTGATTTGAGTAATGCTGCTATTGTCAAAAGCTTTGTCAAAACCCATGAAGTGTATGAGGCCGTGGCCAAGTAAGATTATTGAAAAGAGTATGCGCATCATTGTTTAGTATTTTTTAATATAATTCTACTTTCAAAATTTTGGATGATGATATCCCAATTAACTTTCCATAGCAACAAGCCACCAACGATGATTATGGTCATCATCTGTCATATTTTAACCAGCGGCCCAAAACCTATAGCGTTTTCTAAAGTATCTCGCACTTCATCAAATGCAGCATGATAGACGGTTACAACCGCCAGGCTTTTTGTTTTTGACCAAATAAAAGCAAAAATAACGGCGTGCAACATGGTCGGAATTATTGTAATGGCAAGTAATATCAAAACATTTACAAAAACGTTACTACCTGTTACAGCAGTTTTTATGCCCATACCCACTACTACGGGCAAGTGCCAAAACCACCAAATAAAAGCATGAATCAACAAGCCTTTTTTTACCCCAAATTGAAGAGCTAATTTTGGCAACATGTAACCATGCCAACCAAACTCTTCACCGAACGCAGGAATTAACGTGGCAACAAAACGAAATAAAAACGCTCCTAAAACTTGAACAATCAAAATGTTTCCAATTGGTTTGTGCCAGTCGAAAATCAACTCTATCATATTGGGGACAAACCAAACCAACAATGCAAATGCTATAACGGCGATGTATTCTTTTGGCTTTCCCCAACGCCAGCCTGCATTTTTAAAAACTTCTTTTGCAGTTGAATTTCCTTTAGAAAAAACAAACTTGCCTGCAATGAAAGTTGCCACGGTAACCGTTACCATTGCAAGCGAACTGTATAAATATTTATCAAATGCTGTGGTTGCTTTAAACACAAACCAAAACTGAAAAGGC
>JBBRPX010000407.1:0-2226 GCA_038227505.1 Chitinophagales bacterium | reverse complement strand
GTTTGCAACGCATATACTAAAACCATTATATTTGCTTAATAAGTGAACATAAATTTACAAGCATAAGTGATATTAAAAGGTACAAATAGCAGCGATAAAAAAATAGCACAAAACCCTAAAGAAGTGGATGTTATTTATTCCTCGCCCGATGTGGTGCGCACAGGTATAGATAGTTTAGGCGGCATGAAAATACAACCCATGACCCAGTTTGGCGGTAACCATTTTACAATACGCGCTACCGTTGGCGCAAGTTATAAAATAGATTTTTATTTTAACTTAGCTAACACCAACCCAGATAGTGTGAGCGGAAACTTCCCAGTAATATCGTATGATGCTAATAATACAAATGGCTACTCGTATTACTGGCTTGGGCATACAGGGCATTACAGTTATACCTTAACGGCACCCGATACGTTGTTTGATTTTAAAATACTGTATTATGGCAATTACAACCTACCTAACAGCTATATGCTATTTGATAGCTTGCATATTGTAAAAGTTGGCTCTGTTGCCGATACTATAATAAATTACTTAGCAGATATTAAAAGTGTAAGTGATGTAAGCCCCTTTGGTGCGCCTTTAAAAGATAGAACCTGGAGTGGGGGTTCTTATAGGGAGGGTTACCAGAGTTCTGAAAAGGATGATGAAATCTTTGGACAAGGAAACGCCTACACTACTGAAAACAGGGAGCTTGACCCAAGGTTAGCTAAATGGTTTACTATTGACCCTAAAATGAAAGCTTGGGAGAGCCCTTATGTTTCTATGGCAAATAGTCCCATTTGGCATAATGATATTTTAGGAGAAGATATTAAACATAATGCCAAAAACAAAGAAATGCTTAAATCATTTGAAACTTACTCAAGACAAGATTTGATTGATTACATTTTGGATTTAAAGAAACAATTAAAAGTGTATGAGTCCGAAAGTAAAACCAAGGATGTTCACAATGCGGAATTATTGGTGTTCAACAAATCATGGTCTGTTTCAACAAAGATTGTTTACATTTTGACAAAGGAGAGTAAACCATTACTTGCATCCGAACTGTTTGTACTACTTACTAAACTTGATACATCATTTACTGACTTTACTTTACCCAAAACAGTATTATCTAATTATCTTTCTCGCTCTGTTAAAACGGGTCGTATTATAAAAATTAAGAACGCTGGATTTAGAGCGCATTATTTTGGCTTGCCTGAATGGTTAGATAAGAATGGTGCTTTGAATACTTTATACAGAAGTACGATTCAAAAATTTTAAAGCGGATAACTTTAAAATAAAAAATCAGTTTACAATTGATTCATTTTTTTGTGGTTTATAAATCTAATAAACGACGTTAACGGACACTCACGGTCATTAAAGCTCATTCACGTCCAAACGATACCCTTCTCGGCATTCGCCCAAAATAATCTCCTGAACTTTGTACCCGAAAACAGAAAGTATTTTTTAATTCTTGCTTACATAAACGTTGTGGGTAATTGGTAAACACATAAAAGCAAAGAATAAAAAATATTTTCTGAAAAAAGGTATGGCATCTTTATTCAACGTGTCCTAATCGTTTACAGTATTTATCTGCTTGTGGTGGACAAATAATTCTCTAAAGATTTTTGCGTGTGCTATATGGTGTACGGATGTTTGTCCGAACTAGTAGTCTATAACTGTGGTGGGTATTGGCTTTTAGTAAACGATAAATATTTGAACCACTGGAAACTAAAACAATTGAAGAAACAACAAACTGGAATGAGAAAACCGAAATTGAATTGTTATCGCTCGTTTATAGTTATGCAAGTAACGGGTTACGAGTTGGCAAAAGCAAACAAGCGAGAGAGTGGTTAAAACAAAAGCAATTGAATGCTGAACAAACAATGGCTTGTTTTAATTCAGGGCAACTGCATCATCGTAAAGAAAAGGAATTCAAAGAAGCATTGGAGAGAATTGGTTTTATGAAACCATCTAACCACGCATCGAATTGCGACTCTATACCATATACGGTCTTTGGAAATTTCTCGATGATGTTTCCTTTGCGAAATGCAAAGAATGAGATTGTGAATTTTTATGCCATCGGATTAAAAAATGCTAAAACCTCTTTTCTGAACCATGAAGGATTATATCCTGCGTATCCGCATGAGGAAACTAAAAAACTATTTGTGGTGGATAGTGTTTTAGATGCCGCTACATTAATGGAAGCAAAAATATTGGATAACAGAGAAGCGGTGATGGCATTATACG
>JBBRPX010000406.1:0-2231 GCA_038227505.1 Chitinophagales bacterium | reverse complement strand
TGGTGGTTTAATGGCAACAGGATAAATGCAGAAAACTTTGCCGAGCAGGCTATTGAATTGCTAAAAGACCGGCCGGTTACAATAACAAAGGCAATGGCGTTTAGTAACATGTCACAATTAAAGATGCTGTGTGACGAACCTGCTGAATGTATGGTGTGGGGAGAGAAGGCCATTGTAATGGCAAAGGAACTAAACAATGAAGAAATTCTTTGTCATGCACTTAATAATGTTGGCGCAGTGCACATTGTTATCAATTCATCTGAACAAAAAGGTATAGCAATGCTGCAGCAGAGCCTGGAAATTGCATTAAGGAATGGTTATGATGAGCATGCTGCACGTGCCTATACCAATCTGGCAAGCGGCTTAGTAAAAATAAAAAATTATGCTTTTGCCAGGAAAACATTGGAGGAGGGCATTCATTACTGTGAGGAGGGAGATTTGAACTCCTGGGGCTTCTACATGTTATCGTGGAAAGCAAGACTTAATCTTGAAACGGGGGACTGGAAGGAAGCTTACAGTATTGCAGATAATCTTTTAAAAAATGAAAACCAGCTCGCCGTTATTAAAATCACTGCGCTAATTGTGATGGCAAAGATAAGAATGAGGAAAGGAGATAAAGATTTACTTGCTCTTTTGTTAGAGGCAAAAACAAGATCTTTTAAAACGATGGAATTGCAAAGGGTTATCCCATCAATGGCTGCTTTATTGGAATATGAATGGCTTACCGGCAAAACGATTATTGAATACGACGATATACAACAGACAACTGTTCTCATGCAACAGACTGGTATCGATTTAGAAAAGAATGAATTTGCATTCTGGATGAAAAAGGCAGGTAGGCATTTTGTTCCAGGTGAAGAAATTGGTGAAGCTTATGATATAAGCAGTATAGCGAAAGCTTTGAAAGCTGCATCCTTTTGGGAAAAAACAGGATGCCTTTATGAACAGGCGCTTTTATTATTTGAAGGGAAAGAGGATGATAAAAGAAAAGCCATTACAATAGCTCAGGATTTGGGTGCCATTGCGGTGTATGAAAAAATGAAACAGGAGATGAGGAATTTGGGTATTAAAAATATTCCACGAGGTATTAGAAAATCAACCCGTTCAAATGCTGCCTTTTTAACTTACAGAGAAATGGATGTGTTGCGATTGCTTAAAGAAGAAATGCAGAACAAAGAAATTGCCGCACAATTGTATATTTCGGCAAAAACTGTTGACCATCATATTTCCAGCATCTTGTTTAAATTGGATGCAAGCTCCCGTTCCAAAGCTGTCAGCGAGGCAATTCGTGCGGGAATTTTAAAATAGGGAATTTGCTGCGTAAAATAGGGAACAGCTTGTAGATGCAACTGTATTTTTAAAAATACTTTTATACCCATCTAAAAAATATACGATGAAAAAATTTATTATCGAAAGAGAACTGCCGGGAGCAGGCAATATGACTCCAGAACAATTGCAGGCCATTTCAAAAACTTCTGTCTCAGTAATATCTGTTTTAGGTAAACCTTACAAATGGCTTGAATCGTATGTTACCAAAGATAAAATTTATTGTATTCACGAAGCAGAAAGTGAAGATGTTATCAGAGAGCATTCCAGTTGTGCAAGTTTTCCCGCGAATAAGATTGAGGAAGTGAAAGTAATAATTGGACCTTTGACTGCAGAATAAAACAAATCGAATAATTGCTAATATTATTTACAAATTATTCGGTTTACCGGTTGGTATCTCCACCAACCGGAATTAAAAGATTTGTTTACATCCTTAAGCTAATTAAATAATATAATCGCTTTTTTAGCCAAACCATTTCTGTTGGTATAGACACCAACCGATAAGAAAATTAATTATATTGGTCGAGACGAAGTGTCTCCTTTATTAAAAATCCTTAGAGACGCTTCGCTTAACTCTAAGGATACAGGGGAGCATTGTCCTAATATCTTTACACTAATTTAATAGAGTCAGCAGCCGCTTTCACTTTTTTCCGTAAAGCATCCAAATCTGCACCAACATTATCATACGCCAACGCAACGCCCATTCTACGATAAGGCCTTGTAGTAGGTTTACCAAAAATACGCACATCGGTATTGGCTTGTTCCAATGCTTTTTCAATACCGATTATGGAGAAAGTGTCGGCGGTTTTATCAGCTAATATAACTGCGCTGGCTCCCGCTTTTTCTAATTGTATTGACGGAATTGGTAACCCTAAAATTGCTCTTGCATGCAGTTCAAACTGCGA
>JBBRPX010000405.1:0-2235 GCA_038227505.1 Chitinophagales bacterium | reverse complement strand
GATAAATTTTGCCATTGTTTAATAGTATTGAATATTGAGATTTGAGTATTTAAATTGTTTCTAAATAATCATATGCTCTTGTCTTGTTTCTTTTGTATAAAAATCTTGTGTTTGTAATACTGCGTGGACCTGCACTGGAAAATAGGATATCTAAAAATCTGGAGGTCGGGTAAAGATAAAGTAAATGTTTGGGAGGGGAAAATTATGAGGAGAAAAATGTTGAAAAACTACAAAATGGGGGTGCGTAATTATTTGGGGCTGTGAGCAGAAGTGCTTTAGTCAGCCGTTGTTGCGGCTATACGTTACAAGTCCTCGTTTCGCTACGCTGCACTGTGGGCTTTCCACTTCTATCCGCCAGCCCTTTGACGATTTATCTTTCTTCAACTTTCTATTTTGAGGAGATTTACAAACTCACAATTTTTAGAGAAAATCATAGCTCCTTAAATAGGTTTGCGGCATACGAAAATACATAATATATAAAATACGGTTCGAACGCACGAACCGGATTTTTTTAAAAAAATTGAGCCTAAACTTTTGAAGCGAGCTTTTTTGTCTTAGGGGAGTCCTTAGCCTTGGTTCGTGGCACACAAAACAAAATAATAATGTTTCGAATTCTATGATTAATCCAAATATTTTTTGGCTTTTTTTTAAAAACATTTTACCTTCATTTTGCTATCTGAAGAGGACAAAAGCTCTGCTGGCGAGCAACTTTTTAGCAATAAGATAACCAACGGAAATATTTCCATTTCGTAAGCTGCTTACGCAGCTTGCGTTTTTTTAGCCATTGCAACAAAAATATTTCCTCTTATGCAGCTTGCATAGACAGTTTATAATCCTCAAGACTCATAAAGCCTTCGCCTCTCTTTACTACAGAAAAAACTCGGCTTACTAATTTGTTTTTTATCATATTCATTACACAGTTTTCTTTCTTTCCCTCGGCTTTTTTTCTTTCATAATATGCTTTCAATTCTGGCTCATACCTTACTGCCGACCTTGCACACATGTGTAACAAAGATTTAAGTTTTTTGTTTGCTAAATGGCTTACCCTGGTATTACCTCTCACACTTGTGCCTGATGTATGTTCGAAGGGTGCTATACCACAGTAACATGCAAATTGACGACTAGTTGTAAACGTTGTAAAACCATGAGTATGTATTAGCATAAAAACGGCCGTTTGCATCCCTATACCTTTTACTGAAATTGCTAAATTATACACCCTTTTTAATTCCTCATCTTCGTTCATTAATTTCATTACTTTCTCTTCAATTATTGCAATCGTTTTATCAAATTCTTTTATCATTGCTTTAGTGGAATCATGTATAAAACCGGTTGTTAAGTTTTCTTCAAAAAGCTCTCCAATAGGCTTTTGTAGCACTCCTTTCACTTTTACTACCCTATCTCTATAAGCCTCTAAATCTTTTAAGGCTAACAGTATTTTTGAGGGTATTTTAAAGCGTTTGGCTTTGTCCTTAAATCTGTAAGCATACTGTGCAATCTGCAATGAATCTAACTTGTCGCTTTTACCCCTTTGTATGCCTAATGATCTTTTAATTTCTAAAGGATTTTCTACCCAGACATAATACCCATCCGTAGATAAATTCTTGCTAAAAAGTAATGAATAAACACCTGTGTTTTCCATACAAAAAAGAGCTTCTTCTTTTGTAAACTTTACAATACCTGTAATCCATTTGTGCATGGCTTTAAAACCATCTTTTGTGTTTTCAAATTGATGATAATGTGGCTCTTTAAGATGGCTAATTTGTAACACATTTACATCAACTGTTAATTTTGAAATGTCGATGCCAACAAATAAATTTTGTTCCATAATTTTTTAATTAAATTGTGATTACTACAAATTGAATTAACCAATAGTTGAACAAACTAATACTCTTAAAAGGCCTTAAAGCCTAACATTCTATTTAGTGCTTTCAACTATGATGGCTAAGGTCTAATTCGAAACATAAGCCTTAAAGCTTGGTGTGACACCTAGTTCACCTTAGTCATCCGGTTAATTCTACTACAATACGAAAGTAGATAGAGTCAACCCTTGTGTAGTTGTAAAATCTATAAATAATTTAAGGAGCGAAACTAAGAGTGTGACACGCACCGAGGCGGATGAAATAGCCATTATCATTTTTTTAATGCACCTGCTTTTGTAATATCATTCCCGCAACTTCTCTACCTGTTTTCATTGCAGCATTCAGTGATGGATACGCTGTGTGATCGCCACACTGG
>JBBRPX010000404.1:0-2243 GCA_038227505.1 Chitinophagales bacterium | reverse complement strand
TCTACGGCGGTGTATTTATTTACACCTTTCGCACGGAGCGTATTCAGTTTTTCCAGAGTAAGCAATGCCAGCGGAAGTTTCACCGTAGAGGCGGGATAAAAATAAACTTCGCTGCCGGTGCCAAAAAAATAATTTTTAAAAGCAGGAATATTGTTTTCGTCTCTGTCTATCTGTGTGTAAATTATCTGCAACCGAAAGGTGTCTTTTTCTTTCAGGATCTTTTGAAATGACGGATTGGCGTTTTGACTGAGAATTCTTTGGAGCATATCATCTGTTTTTGGCTGTGAAAAACCTGAATGAAAACTTACAATAAAAATTAAAAATAAAGTATAGCGCATGGTAAGTAAATTAAGATATAAACCATACAAATAATAAATTTTCGTAACTATTCAGTACCAAAAGTAGCGATTAAATGCAAAGCGTTTAATACGCTGTTTCCATTTTTAATGGTGGTATCAATTATAGAACGCAGCACGGCAAATACATTTGCATTTGTAAGGGATTTGAACTGACCGGATATTTTTTGCTTTACCTTAATATTTCTTATCGCTCTTTCCGAGCCATTATTATCGGGAGGCACATTTGACTGCTCTAAAAAATATAATACACACTCCTGCTTTGCGGATAATTTTTTTTGTAAGGTTTTCGCTTTTTTATGCTGCTCTTCAATTGGATAAAGCAGCAGTTGGTGTAGTTTATCAAAAAGGGTTTGCCGTCTTATATCCGGGTAATAATAGTCGGCAGTTACATATTCCTTTTTTAATTTTATTGCATCATGCAGCAATGCTTTAAGTTGGCTTGCCCACTCACATTTATCTTTATAGAGTTCATTGATATAGTTGAGGTCTCTTAGTAAATGTGCACAACATATTTGATGCCCTTTTGCATCCATTTGAAAATGGCATGGCCACCTGTCGTGTACGAGTACAGCATTGGGCAAGCCGTTGCTAAAGGCATCTTTTATTGTTTGGTATCCTCTGCTCGCTGCACATACAATATAGGTAAGTTTATCATTTTGCCATGTCCATGCCCAATGATTTTTACCATTGATATTAATGCCCGTTTCATCTGCACCTACACAAGTGGCCTGTTCTATTTTTGCTTTTATTTGTTGGTACACAGGCGTTGCTTTTTTGGCCATGCGCTGCAATATATTGTAAATGCCGCCTGTGCTTAGGGGCAAGCCCATTACATCTTTTAAAAACTCCTGCATTCTACCATAAGGCATGTATTGCCGGGCATGCAAGTAACTCACTAATGTCTCTACATTAGGCCCGTATTGTACCGGGCCGGTTACATGCTGTGGAAAGTTGCCCTGCATGGTATGGCCGCAACTGCATTGATTTTTATAAACCCGGTGTTCTGTGCATTTTAAAACTATTGGTGGTATATCAAGTAACTGCCGCGTACTTACCAACACTTCATTTTCATTACTTAAATTATTGCCACAATTGCTGCAGGAATCAGGGCTGTGTTTTATGATTTCATCTACCCGGCTGCTGCACTCAAGGGTGGTGCCTTCATGTCCCGGCTGGCCACCTGCTTTCTTGTCGGTAGGCAGCCGTAGGCTTTGGTTTTTTTTCGGGCGGTTTTGGTCTTGAGATGGTGGTATATGGCTATTGTTACTGTTTTTTTTATTTTGATAGGTAGCAAGTTCAGCTTCCAAACCGGCTATCTTAGCAAATAATTGATTGATGAGCAGTTCTTGTTTTTTAATTATTTCAAGAAGTGATTCTATAGTAATTTGTGCGCTCAAATAAAAATTTATTAATGGTACAAAGTACCATCATAAAATCAATGAAACACAATAATAGAAGGGGTTTTAATCAACAATATCTAATTATTTTAAGCCTAAAATGTGCATTAAAAACAGATTTTTAAAAACATCCCCCTGACAATGGAATAAATGAAAATCAATAAAATTTATTTAGACAGAATCAACGCATGCTGCATTAAAAATGCTCAAAAAAATACAAATTAGGAATAAGGCTGACAATGACGTGATCAAAAAATATTGGGAGCTGAATAGTTACATTGATTAAATAAGTAATACTGTTCTTCAATCTGCGGCATAGAAGGTTTGCTTATTGTTAAAAGATCTTCTTTTGTTTCTTTTGGCTGTCGTTTACTAATATTTTCAATAGATAGCCGGTTGTCATTTATTTCTTTGGATATGTCAATGCCATTATTATTGAATTTAAACCCATGCAAATATTGAGTACTTTTCGCAAATTGCATAGCAT
>JBBRPX010000403.1:0-2247 GCA_038227505.1 Chitinophagales bacterium | reverse complement strand
TGCAATTCAACCCCTGTTATGCCACTTAAACCAATATTATCTGCAAGCAAAAACTTTGTATTAAAAGTAGAACGTGTACCGTAGTTTAAAGAAAGTTTATCAGTCCACCCGCCTGCGGAACTTACATCGTTTACAAGCCCTGTACCAAATGCAGTTGTAAAATTTGACAACCAATTATTGAATGCATAATTATGCCCAATACCTGCTCTGTAACTTAACAGTTTACTGTGACCATTTCTTTTTACATATTCTATATTCCCAGTATCACTTTTAGCATCAAACTGATTGATGGTTTGTTCTCCGCCCCTTTCATCATAACTGTTTGTAAAACCTACATAAGCAGATATGGTTTGTTTTGTAGTTGGAGTTGATTCTGTAATAATATTTACAAAATCTTTTTTTGAAGCATTGTGAATGAAATATCCATCAGACTTTTGGTGACCATAATTTAAAAGCAAAGAAGAACGTATACCCGCCGTTTGAAACTGGGTTGTGTAACGTTGCAATCCATAATCTCCTACCAAAGCCTCCTGATTTACAGAGGTTTTTCCTACTTCAGGTTTCACCGTATTTAAATTTACTGCACCTGCTATGGCTAGCCCATAAATAGTTCCGGCGGGTCCTTTACTTACTTCTACATTACCTATAGAGCCAAAATCCAGGTCATCCATCACAGTTATTCCTTCTGCATCAGTAACGGGAATACCATTTAAATAAACCTTGTATCCCTGTCCGTCAAAATTACTGCTTGCACCTCTTGCACCTCTTGCGCCATTACCATATCCTCTAATGTTGAATGACTGTCCTGCACTTACCGTTCTTCTTTCAAAAGTTACACCCGGTACGTTTACATTAATTATATCGTCAAAAAACAATCCTGTACTACGCTTTAGTTCTGTTTGGGTAAGTTTTGTCACAGATACAGGCTGAGACAGAATTGATTTATCAATACTTGATGTGGCTGTTATTTCAACCTCGTTTAAATTGTTGTTGGTAGAAGTGAGTGCTATATTAATAGTCTCACCGCAATTTTTTATAGTTTTAATTACTGAAACATAACCAATATAGCTAACCATAAAAGTTTTGTTTTTATTACAGTCAATCAAATACTCGCCATTGTAATCGGTTGTTGTTCCACCTTTTCCAGCAAAGTTGATTGTGGCTCCCGAAAGTGCTTTATTGGTTGCACCATCAAACACTCTGCCTTTAATGTTTTGGGCAGAACCATAAGTGCACATAAGTGCTGCAATTATAGAAAGTATAATTCTAAGTTTCATTTAAATAATTATTAATTATAGAAGACGATTTCTATCGCAATAAAATGACTCATTTAACTAAAGTAAATAGGTAAATCTTAAAAATAATTTAGGTAGCTAAAATATTTGTGGAGGTTTTAAAGCTGCGCCGATATTGCCTATTTTAATATTAGCAATAGATGATGGATATTTTGAAATGAAAAAATTGAAAGGATATAAAATAAATAGAGGAATTAATATATAAGGCGAGATTGAATTTTCAAAAGTATTTTTAGCTTTTTTATCTGTGTCAGAATTTTTCTTGGTTATTGAATTAAAATTATCAGTTAGTTCTTTTTCCTTCTCATCATTAATACAATAAAAGATTACTTTGCCTTTCATTAACTTAGTTTTTACCAAGTCGTACATCTCACCTTTAAAAAAGAATTCTTTTCCTTCCTCCTCCCAAAATATTTTGTTGTTGTTGGTTGTGTAATCGATAACAGTCAATGTATTTTCGTCGATATTTTTATAAAGCAGCTTTTTAATGTATTCTTTGTGCTGAAGCTGAGCTTGGTGCATCACCACGTAATATCCAATCTGGCTAAATGCCATGATTGCAAGTATTAATATCAACGAAAGTTTTTTCAGCAAGTATTTTTGTGGGCAAATATATTGAATATGCATTTGCATTGTTTATAAACGAACTGATATAATTTCAATTAATAAATACCAAAATAAAAAACTCATATCACTACAAATGGGTATTGTCTTAACTGTAAATTTTCTTTTTATTTGCATATGAAGATTATTTAATACTTCAATGCAACCCGATATCCTTTAAAATTTCCGCCAACTAATTTAACCCTTGTTAGTTTAAAATTTGAGCACCAACATGCTGTTTAAAACAGTCGGATATTTTTATACATTTTAATACTACCTGCTACTGCTTAATTTTGAAATTGCTTGGATGGCTAAATTACTGAGTCGGCAACTGTCAATTTTGGACAAT
>JBBRPX010000402.1:0-2265 GCA_038227505.1 Chitinophagales bacterium | reverse complement strand
TTCCTCATTATTTATTTACTTTTTTCTTTCGCCTGAAAAGTTCTTTAAATTTATCGTAATCGAGTGTTACTACAAATGATAATCCTGTTTCAACTACGTAACCATCAAGTGTAACTTCAAACTGGTTTTTTGTGTATGCCCTTATTAAATATTTACCATCTGTTGTAAGTTTATAAGCAACCGTTATATCAGGTTTAAACCCATTATTTGCGCCGGCTGATTTTGAAGCAGCATCCTGCCCTTCAAGGCCAAAGTTTTTACCCACACTTATTACAAGCCTGTCGTTTGCAAAAGATTTACTTACGGCAAGGTTTAAATCAGTTCTCTGTGCGTTACCGCCATTTGAAAAATCTTTGTAGGAGTTTAAATTAAGATCTATATCAATGCCTTTAAAAATATCGCCGGCTATTTCGTTTAATGCTGACGATAAAAACTGGCTAACGCTCTGGCGTGCAAGGTCATTAAAATCGCCACCATTGCCCTTAAAGAAATCGCTGCTTTGTTCACTTACAAATCTGTTAAAAAGCAATAAGGAAAATACCTGTTTATTAATAGATGCCGGGTCACTTCTTATTTGTAATAATTTATTTTCAATAGTTGTACGGAGGTCGCCATTAAGCAAGTTGCTTTCTTCCGGTAGCTGAATATCGAAATTAATATTGGGTTTACTAAGTGAGCCGGTTAAATAAAGTATAACTCTAAAAGGCAGTTTTTGGTTAAATGAATTAGAGAGAGTCGGCGATACATCTGTTACTTCGTTGCTCAGTAAATCTTTTGCAGATGTTAGGGCTGTGTATTCTGCTGTAATGTTTGCAACTGCATCTAATGGTGTTCCTGCAAAAGTGATTGTACTTCCTTTTATGAGATTAAACTTGCGTTGCAATATATTATAATGCAGATCGTAATATCCTTTATCAAGTTCATAAACACCCGCTAATACAAGGTTTCCTCCAGGGTCTACACCTGCATTCAGTCTGGCATCTCCCTGCACTTTTATTTCATCTCCTGTTGATGGATCTACCAAAATAGTAAGTGCTGCCCCTTTTGTAAGTTCTATGTTAAGATTGTAATTTAGAAACTGGGCAAATTCAGAAGCAGGTTTTGCTGCGGGCTCAAACCCGACCTGTGGTGGATCAATTTTAAAAGTATCTACATCTACAAAACGCACAATGGTTTTACCATCATTTTTTTCATAACTCGTTTGTGGCAACACAATTTTTACATCACTCTTATCATTCAATAATATATCGCCTTCAATTACCGGCCTTGCAGATGTCCCGTTAACAGAAACATTTACATTTACAGCTGCATAACCATACAATTCATTGTTGAGGGTTTTCTTTGCGTTTATAACTATAAAATCTTTTGCATTAATACCTAAATTTAAATCATAATCTGTAACACTGCGGGACGTTATATCACCATCAATCTTTAGTATATTGTTTAAAGAATCTTTTACAGTAAATGCAGGGAATTGTATTTGTGGGTATTTAAGAATTATTTTTTGCTTGTCAATAAAATAAGGCGTACCAAATTTTGCCAGAGAAAATTTTACTGTATCAAAATTTAGCTGGCCATTATATTGTGGATTTGTAAACTGCCCGTTCAGTTTTAAATTGCCAGAAATGTTTCCATGGCTGTTTACTATTTGGTTGGCGGAAAAAGCTTCCAGGGTTTTAAAACTTAAAGCTTTTACCTGAAGGTCCGCATCAAACTGTTCAGTAGTACTGTTTAAATAATAATTACCTGCTGCGCTGATATCATTGTCTGCACCTTTTAAATTTAGGGTTGCACTGATGTTGTTTTCCGACTGCTTTTGCGCAGTTGCTGTAATGGTGCCAAGTGGGTGTTGCATAAACTGCACGTCTGTTACAGTGGCTGTACCCGTAAATGAAGGAAGTGCTTTTTTTAGATCACTTACCGTTGCTTTCATATTTAAAATCCCTGCAAGCAAAACCGTATCCTTGTTTACGATTGAACTTATACTTTTTAAATTGAAGTTATCTATCGAAATATCAATAGGACTATCACCAACCAACTGTTTGCTTCTAATATCAATTTTTGCTGTATCACTACTTATTACAAAATTGTTTACAACAATGCCGGCAGGTCCATAGGAAATATAATTATCCGGTGCCACCCGCCATTTTTCAAAATTAAGAATAAGGCTGTCCTGCATGCGAATGGTGTAGTTTTCATCCTTTACAAAAGCAGTTCCAGATAACCCAAACCAATCTCTGTTGTTATTATCTTTTGTTACTACAT
>JBBRPX010000401.1:0-2273 GCA_038227505.1 Chitinophagales bacterium | reverse complement strand
TGCAGTTATAAAAACTCCATTAAGTTATTAAAAACATTGCCAAGAGATGGGGCTAAAATGCTTGTAAAAGCCGGTGATGAAAATGCAGGGCTAATGGATATCGGCGATGGCTACGGCGTTGTTTTTAAAATAGAGAGCCACAATCATCCAAGTGCCATTGAGCCATTTCAGGGAGCGGCAACTGGTGTAGGCGGTATTAATAGAGATATTTTTACCATGGGTGCAAGACCCATAGCATCTTTAAATTCTTTGAGGTTTGGTAATTTAAATGATGCAAAAACGCAGCATTTGTTGGCAGGCGTTGTCAAAGGCATTGGGCACTATGGCAATTGTTTTGGCGTGCCAACCGTTGGTGGGGAAATTTATTTTGAAGATTGTTATCATACAAACCCTCTCGTAAATGCCATGAGTGTTGGGATATTAAAAAATGGTGAAACCGTTTCAGCCACTGCTGAGGGTAAAGGCAATCCAGTATTTTTTGTAGGAAGTGCAACCGGTAAAGACGGAATTGGCGGAGCATCTTTTGCAAGTGCAGAAATAACTGCAGATAGTGTACAGGATTTACCTGCCGTACAAGTCGGCGATCCTTTTCAAGAGAAAAAATTATTAGAAGCCTGTCTTGAAGTTATACAAACCGGCGCTGTGGTGGGAATGCAGGATATGGGTGCAGCGGGTATTATATGTTCCACCGCTGAAATGAGTGCAAAGGGTAAAGTAGGAATGCGAATAGATTTAGAAAAAGTTCCTACACGTCAACAAGATATGAAGGCATGGGAATTACTCCTTAGCGAAAGCCAGGAAAGAATGTTGCTTGTTGTAGAAAAAGGTAAAGAAAAAGCGGTGTTGGATATTTTTGAAAAGTGGGATTTGCCCTGCAGCGAAATTGGCGAAGTAACAGACGATGGCATGCTTCAGTTTTTCATGAATGGTGTGCTGGAAGCTGTATTACCTGCAGATGAATTAGTACTTGGCGGTGGCGCACCGCAGTACACGAGAGACATCAAAGAACCGGCTTATATTCAATTAATAAATGAATTTGAACTGGAAGATGTTGCCGAGCCTGAAAATTTAAAAGAAGTGGCCGAAAAAATAATTGCTGTACCAAACATTGCCAGCAAACGCTGGATTTATGAGCAATACGATAGCATGGTAGGCGCAGGTAATACCAGCACAAATGGTGTAAGCGATGCGGCAGTTGTAATAGCAAAGCCAACCAACAAAGCATTGGCACTTACCACAGATTGCAACAGCCGTTATGTATTTGCAGATCCCTACAAAGGCGCTATGATAGCCGTTGCAGAAGCTGCACGTAATATTGTATGCAGTGGCGGCGAGCCTTTAGGTGTAACCAATTGCCTCAACTTTGGCAATCCTTATGATCCCGAAGTGTACTGGCAGTTTACAAATGCAATAAAAGGAATGGGCGAAGCATGTGTAAAATTTAATACGCCCGTAACCGGTGGCAATGTTAGTTTTTACAACCAGTCGCCAGATGGACCGGTGTACCCAACACCAACGATCGGTATGGTAGGTTTATTAGATTCTGTTGCTGATAAAATGACCATGAATTTTAAAAATGTTGGCGATGCAATCTACCTTTTGGGGCAGAGCAGAAACGATATCAACTCATCTGAATACCTACATAAAATTATTTGCGAAGAGTATAGTCCATGTCCATATTTTGATTTGGATGAAGAATACAATTTGCAGAAATCACTTGCCGATATCATCAGACAAAAATTAGTTATTTCAGCTCATGATGTAAGCGAGGGCGGGCTTTTTGTAACGTTACTCGAAAGTTCGTTTACCAATAACCTTGGTTTTACTGCACAGCAAAACGACAGTAGCATCCGCAGTGATGCGTATTGGTTTGGAGAATCACAAAGCAGGGTCGTGGTTTCGGTGTCTGCCGATGCGGAACAACTGTTTTTAAACGAATTAAAAATTGCCGCTTTGCCATTTACAAAATTAGGCGAAGTAACGAGTGGCGATATAAAAATAAACGATGAAAATTGGGGTGAGGTGAGTAGCTGGAAAGATAAATATGATAATGTTATTGGCAGAATAATGGGGAAGTAAAAAACTTGGGGCTGTGGGCAGATAAATATAGTTCGACTTTTGTCCGCCGTCCGTCTCCCGCTCTTTTTTATCCCGAAAAAAACTGGATAAAAAAGGAGCTCCGCCTAAGCGAGCTCAGCCCTTCGGCAGATGAAATTTTTTCAACTTTTATCTGCGAGTAGATTGGCGATATTAGTGGGAGCTATTAATTTTTA
>JBBRPX010000400.1:0-2276 GCA_038227505.1 Chitinophagales bacterium | reverse complement strand
AGGCATTAACTCATTATCTGAAGAACAATATTGCCGGTTTGCATATGATATGCATAAAGCATTAAAATACGATACAATTTTAAAATCAAAATTTAGACCCCAGGATCTTACCATTAAAATGCAAAAGGCATGGAGTGACAGGCTTCCTGCATCTACCACAAAAGATTATGTAAATGTGTGCAGAACATTAAACAAGAGAAAAGATTTTGACTCTGCCACTTACGTCGTTCTATCAAAAGTGCTGGAAGCAGCCATGGAAAACCCTGCAAACAAACAGTGGCTTCAACACTTTGGTGAAAAAGGTGGCAGTACTGCCTTTGTGCTTACCAAAGCATTATATGCAACTACTAAAAAAGGAAATAAAATAGAAATGGCTTACTTTTTTAATGGTCTTACACTAATTGAAAATAACAGATTGCAAAGCTGGATGAATGCTTTTGAGATAAGTACATTGACAAGTAAAGTTTTCAGGAATAAAATTGGTGTGGAATTGAATTAATTTAACCGCCAAATTTCAAAATTAAGTGCAGTAGCAAATGCTCCCCAGCATAAATAAGGTGCAAGCAACCAAGCTGCAGTTTTTGAAACTTTTCTAAATGAAATGATCGTACTGGCAATCATTATAAAAAGTATAATAATATCTACTAAAGCAAGGTCGGGTCTTTTGTAATAAAAAAAGAGAAAAGACCATAGAAAATTTAATGCGAGTTGCAACCAATAATATGTATAACCGGTATATCTTTTCTCAAGTTTAGCATGACTTTTCCAAATAATGTAAAATGAAATACCCATCAAAATATATAGGGTGGTCCAAACCGGTGCAAATAACCAGCTAGGTGGATTAAAAGACGGTTTATTCAATATTTTAAACCAAGTGTTTACCGAAGACGATGTAAAAAAACCAGACACGGCGCCTACGCCTAAGGGTATAACAATTGAGATTATTAATTTGTAAATAGATTTCATAATTAAAATTTTAAGGAAGCATCATTTTTAACTCCTAAATGATGCCAAACTTTTTATAGTATGCAATTATAAAGCCTGTTACCTCGTCGTAGCTAAGTATACCATTAGGCTGTTGGTTACTTTTTAAAAACAACCCATATGCATACCTAAAAATTGGTTCAATAAAACTCGTATGTTCAATGCTAAATTTTCTACGTTCTTTAAAATCTTTTAAAACAGAAGATAACAACAGCCGTTGATAATAAAATGCTGAAGAACTATCGGCAAAATAAAGTGTTCTGTTGGCATAAGTGAACAAATCTGTATAAACCGAATATTGAAAAACGGTATCTTTTGAAACTGAAGCTGCCAGGTAACCAACAAAATTTGCTTCCATTTCTTTTGCATAACCTAGCTGGTGCGCAACTTCGTGGCAGGCAGTATATGGCTGTGTAAATTTTGGAACTGTGGTGTTTACCTGCGCCTCGCCCGTTGCAGGATTGAAATAACCTAAAAATCCGGTGTAATTTCCTACCCAGCCCCACATAGATTGTTTTAAAGAACGTGGATGATATTGAAGAAAAAGTAATTGTTTAGCAACATTTTTGTAAGCATTTTCTGTCATTACAAAAAGTTGTGGCGTGGTTGGATAAAGGGTTTTATTGCGAATAAGACTTTGCTTTGATTCATTAATTTTTTTAACGAGTAAGTCATTTATTTCTTTCAATTCAGTTAGCGTATATTCCTTTAATGGAATGTGAAGCTGTTTTGCAATGCCCTCTCTGTTGTAATTAAGTCCCCAAAAAATATTAAATAAAATATAAAAAATGGTTGTAAACAACAAAAAAGAATAGGCCAATTCAATCGCTTTTTGTTTGGTAAATATTCTCCGTCTTTTTATGAAAAGAAAGCGAATCAAAAGAAAAACTTGCTTTAAAAGTAATAGTAAAAAAACCAACCACAGAATATCTCCAATACTGAAAGGGATCCAACCAAAAATCATCCTGAATTTAGTGGCTAAAATTGGATAAAGGGTCAAAGAATAATTATTTTCTACCCTTTCAGCATTGGTACTGAAAATATGTATAGCCAAGCAAAATAACACCAGGAATGCAATAAATATTAGTTTTTTTTTAAATCTCATCTTTTATAAAACCCTTTAATGTGCAAAAACTAGCCATTATACCAATTTGAAATTACTGTTGTCCGAGATACACTTAAAATTACTTAAAAATACCCTTGTACGCCTTGGTATTACTCAAAAGCTAAACTGCGGGTGGTTTTGGGGGTGCCCTTTTTGTTTTTTCCTGACCTGTTTTTCTATGTGCCGT
>JBBRPX010000399.1:0-2284 GCA_038227505.1 Chitinophagales bacterium | reverse complement strand
TTTTATTGTGACCTCACCCCGGCCCTCTCCAAAGGAGAGGGAGCGGCTTGTGCTAACAGTAACAGTGGGCTCATATCCGGGGATGTTCTGTTTCTTTTTTTCATCTACTACATAAAATGCATTGGTGAGTAAATTCAAAACAACTCTTCCAATATCCTGTGGGATGATGTTTATGTTACCGATTGAGTTGTCAAAATCGGTTTTTATTGTTGCATTAAAGGATTTGTCTTTTGCTCTCAGGCCATGATAACTCAATCGTAAATATTCATCACACAAGGCATTGATATCTGTTGGTTCTTTTACACCGCTGCTGCTGCGGCTATGTTGAAGCATGCCTTTTACAATGGCATCGGCACGTTTACCATGATGGTTTATTTTTTCGAGATTTTGTTTTACATCTGCTGCAATTGCTTTTGCTTCAGTAATATCTCCTTTGTCTAATTCAATATTCATTTCATCAATCAACTCATTACTTACCTCACTAAAATTATTTACAAAGTTTAAAGGGTTTTGAATCTCATGTGCAATCCCGGCAGTTAGTTCTCCAAGACTGGCCATTTTTTCTGATTGGATGAGTTGGGATTGGGTGGATTTCAGATCATCCAATGTGTGCCTCAGCTCAGCAGTTTGTTTAGTTACCTCATCTTGTAATATTTTTTGCTGCATTTCTGCATGTTTCTTTTTTTCTTCGGAAAGCACCAATACTCTGTTTGCATTTACCTGCACTTCTTTTACAATCTCTTTAAACCGCATAGAAACATAAACCAACAGGGACAATGGAATTGAAACCATGGGTATGGCAGTAGATATATTATAAAAAAATTCTGAGTATACCAGGTCTTTAATCATGACCTGGAGAACTAAAACAATTAGGATGCTACTTATAAAAATAATCAGGCCGAATACAATTGCCCACTGGGCACCTTTAAGATGCTTCCAGGAAGTAGCCACATAATAAACACATACTGATAATATTAAAGTAAAAGAGACTACTCCGGCAATATTGATGATTGAATTCCATTGCCGGAAAAATGGACCAATAGAGTTTAAAATAACAAAAAGTATAAGTAGTGTAATAAGTTTCTTATTTATTTTACGATTGAAAATTTTGCCTAAAAGGAGTGGTAGAAGGATAAGTATCCCAAAATAAATTAAGAAAAGTCCTGAATACCTGTAAATAAGAGCTTGTGTAAATGAAATTCCTGTCTGTGCTATACCAATTGCACACCATGTCATAATTGTAAGGAGAGTTGTAAACAAGGCAATCCAAAACAAGTTTTTTTCCTGTTTATTCTGATATAGTAAGAGCCAAAAAAGTATGGAGAGAACTGCACAAGCAGATAATAATAAATAATTAATATTAGATCTATTTTCTGCCACTTCTGAATGAAAAGAAAAATAATTTGGCCCCGTAAGAAATACAATACCTCCAGTCCAGAGTTTTAACTCGTGTGGGGGTAAGGGAGATAAATACCCGACAAAGTGAATGGCAAGGATATGCGGAGAAGAATTTTCAAAATGAAAATTAACAGGATCCATGCCTCCGGTGTATTCCCGAAAAGGTTTTCCATCATCCCCGCTATTGCCCCTTTTCGCAACCAGTTTTCCATCAACAAAAAGTTCTGTTGCAGCATAAGGATTAAAATCAAATCCCAATTGTTTATTCAATAAGGAACTATCCAATTGTATATTTGCCCGGAACCAGCATTCCACCCGGCCATTTTTATCTGCGTATTCTGAAGAAAGATCAACGGGGTTCAATTTCTTCCAGCCGGTGGTATCTATATTTATTTTCTCCAGGCCGGTATCGTTTCCCTGTTTAAATATCCATCTATTTTCCCAACCAAAATAAATAGCATCTGTAGGTTTATCTATCATGCTTTTTTTAAGAACAATAGCTGTATCCTGTGCCTGGCATAAGTGAACAGTAAAAAGAAAAACGATTATGAATTTTAAAAATTTCATTTATATTTTTTAATTAGTTGTAGGAATAGTTATAATGACTGTAGTTCTTTCCCCTTCCTTAGTCTCCACATTTATTTCGCCGCCATGCGCTTTCACAATATCATAGCTTAAACTCAATCCAAGCCCGGTTCCCTGCCCGGTAGGTTTGGTGGTAAAGAATGGTTGAAAAATTTTATCTAATACTTTTTGTGGAATTCCGTTGCCATTGTCGGTAACTTTTATTGTGACCTCACCCCGGCCCTCTCCAAAGGAGAGGGAGCGGCTTGTGCTAACAGTAACAGTGGGCTCATATCCGGGGATGTTCTGTTTCTTTTTTTCA
>JBBRPX010000398.1:0-2303 GCA_038227505.1 Chitinophagales bacterium | reverse complement strand
AGTGTAGAGTTTAGTGATTGCTCAACCACAAACTCACGAGGCTTTTTACTTTGGTTCATCAATACAGCTAATTGATTATGGCTATCCGGTGCCTGCCCCTCTTCAACTTCAATACCTGCAAACTTTGCAAGCGAGGCATACAAATCTATCTGGCTGAATAATGCATTATTAACTTTGCCGGATTTTACTTTTCCTTTCCAGCTTACAATAAAAGGCACTTTTGTGCCCGCTTCAAATGCACTGTATTTACCACCACGATAAATACCACCCGGTTTATGATTGCCTAATTTTTCAACCGCATCATCTTTATAACCATCATCAATAACATAGCCATTATCGCTGGTAAAAATGATGAGCGTATTTTTAAGCAGGTCATTTTTTTTCAAATAATCAGTTAACTGCCCTACTGTCCAATCTAATTGAAGCAATGCATCGCCTCGTGGCCCCATTCCACTTTTCCCAATAAAGCGTTCATTTGGCAGCCGCGGCACATGAATATCATGCGTAGAAAAATAAAGGAAGAATGGATTTGATTTTTGCTGACCAATAAAGTTTTCTGCCTTTTGCAAAAGTATTGAAGCAAAGTCTTCATCTACCCACAATGCCGACTTGCCACCTGTCATAAACCCTATCCGGCTTACACCGTTTACAATGGTATTATCGTGCTGATGTGATGGCTGCATTTTTAAGAGTTCCGGATTTTTTTTACCGGTTGGTGCATTTGGGTCAATTGGTCCTTTATAACTTACTGTAATGGGATCGTTTTTATCAAGATTAACAACCTCATGGTTTTCTACAAATACACATGGCACCCTGTCTCCGGTGGCTGGTATTAAATAAGAATAATTAAATCCAATCTCTAATGGACCGGGTGTTATTTTCCCATTCCAATCAGGCCCTCCATCACCTCCAAGCCCAAGATGCCATTTGCCAACCACCGCAGTCTGGTATCCTGCTTTTTGCAGCATGCCAGGTAAAGTTGTAGTGGAAACAGGTATCAGCAATGAAGCATCTCCGGGAGCAATACCAGTTCCTTCCTTACGCCAGGCGTACTTACCTGTAAGCAAAGAAAACCGGGAAGGTGTACACGTAGCAGATGTTGCATGCACATTTGTAAACCGTACACCATTTTTTGCAAGCTTATCAATATTAGGCGTTGCAATTGCCGAAGTGCCATAACAACTTACATCACCATATCCAACATCATCTGTATAGATCAACACAATATTTGGTTTTTTACTTTTAGCTGATTGGCCATACGATACAATGAAAGCAGACAGCGCAATTATCAGCAGCAAAAGTTGATTCAGTACTTTCTTCATATTTCTTATTTTAAAACAGGCTCAATAATGTAACTGTAGGTGTAACTATTGTTTGTTAAAAGATATGGTGCATGAGGATAAGCACCCCAGCTATTGTCGCCACCAACTCCGCGTTGATTTAAATCAATATGAACAGAAATAAAATTTTGCTCATTCAGGTCGGAAGGATGTTGTTGTTTTTTGGTATCTCCGGGGTCAAGGTCTTCTGCTGTGTAAGGCAATGCACTAAAGCATACGGGTTGTAAGCCTGTAATTTTAATACCCTGGTTTTGGTTATCATAAAACTGCACCCACCTGATACCGGTTTTATATCCATTCTCCTGCGGTCTTATATAATTGTTTACAAACTGGTCAGTTGCTTTTTGTTTATACACGCCAACAAAAGAAGCTGTATTTCTATCACTGTAATTCTCCCAGGGGCCTCTTCCATAAAAATCAATATTGCCATCAGATTTTGGCAATGTTAGCCGCATCCCAAAGCGTGGTACTTCCGGCATTTTCTTATTTTGGAAATTAATTGCCGCAGTTATTTTTAATGCCCCATTGTTTAAAATCTGATAAGTAATTGTATAAGGGATATCAGCAACGTCCATTCTATACAGGCATTCAATAACTACGCCCTCCGTATTCTGCTCATGTACTTTTACGGTATCAAGTTGCAACAGGTTATGGGCATTTTTCCAAAAGCCCAGTTTTTGCGGCATGTGATTACCAAAATCATTATCGGTAGGTGCCCGCCAAAAATAGGGTTCCGGAAACTGTGATACAACAACATTGTTGTTTAAACGGTAGTCAACAAACTTTGCCTGTTTGGTATTAAAACTTCCGCTGATGGCACCTGATTTAAAGCTCAACAAATTGCCTTTTTTGCGAATTTGCAAATTGCCTGGTGCTGCTATGCGGTTTTGTGTAAAAAACTTATCAGAATTACCTCCAAATTGTTCTCGAGCCATTTCATAACCGGCCGGTATTGCTGGTGTT
>JBBRPX010000397.1:0-2335 GCA_038227505.1 Chitinophagales bacterium | reverse complement strand
TTAAATACAAATTAGTGCTTTATTTTTGTAAAAGTTATCCACATTTTAAATAAAGTTTTGAAGTACCTAATACAAAACAGCAGGTAACAAGCGGTTTTATGCAAGCCGTGACAGTTGTTTATAATTTAAAGTTTCTAAGCGGCCTGCATAAAGCCGCCGAACGTTGTAGGAAACCCTACCTTGACATACCAAAATAATTTGAAGTGATAAAAACATCTGCCATACTGACTTGTCCTGAAATAGGTTGACAGAAATGTTAACTTAATTTCGCACAAAATGAGTCAAAAAAGAAAAACTAAAGAAGAAATCGTTGCCGAGTATTTAACAGGAAACTACACTTAGCGGGAATTAGGAATAAAGTATGATATTCCGTTTCGCAGTAATTGCGATTGGGTATTGGAATATCAGGGCAGAAAACCCTCTTGGCGTGAAAAGATGAAACGCAAACGAGAAAAGGAAACAGGCACGAAAGAGCCTGAACTTTCCAATGTAGTAAAATTACTTCAAAAGGAACTTCGTAAACACCAATTGCATAACAAGCTATTGGATGAAATCATCAGTATTGCCAATAGAGAAACCGGTACAGACTGGAAAAAAAAGTTTGGCACCAAGCAATCATGAACATTGGGCAAAGCGAAAGCCGAAGCATTCAGACGCTTTGCTCATTGCTTGGTTATAGCCGGCAAGGATTTTACAAATACATTCATCATGCAGAGAAAGAAGCTTTACAGCACGATTTAATACTTCAGGAAGTATTAAATATCCGCAAAATGCAAAAGCGAATAGGAACAAGAAAATTGGTTTTTATGATGGATGATTTTATGCAACAACACCAAATCCATATTGGCAGAGATGCTATGTTTGATTTGTTGGCGTCTCGTAAATTACTTATCAGAAAAAGAAGGCGTAGAATTCCTATTACAACTTTTTCTAATCACTGGATGCGAAAATATCCAAATTTGATTGTAGATTTTATCCCAACAGCACCCAATCAACTTTGGGTAAGCGATATTACCTACATCTGTTTGGTCAATGATTTTGCTTATCTATCTTTAATTACTGACGCTTATAGCAGAAAAATTGTTGGATTTTATCTATCAGAAAATCTTGCAGCAAGTGGATGTATAAAAGCGTTGAAGATGGCTTTAAGCAGTAATCCTCAGTTAGGAAGACTTATCCATCATTCAGACCGTGGAAGCCAATATTGTTGTGCCGATTATGTTGAAATACTTGATAAACATTTTATAAAAATAAGCATGACGCAAAGTGGTGACCCATTAGAAAATGCTTTGGCCGAAAGAGTAAATGGGATTTTGAAAGACGAACTTTTGGAAAAACAATACTTGAATTTTCAACAAGCGCAACAAGCTATTGCAGCAGCCATCAGCATTTACAATCACATAAGACCTCACAGCAGCATTGACATGCTTACACCAGTTGAGGCACATTTACGAGAAGGCGAATTAAAGAGAAGATGGAAAAATTATTACTCAAAAAGAAAGGAGGTTGCTATGACATAGCGTTGAGTTTTTTAAGGCATAAAGGGTTCTAAAGTAGTTCCAAATAAAAAAGCCGAACCAAACAGTTCAGCTTTTCTTAAACGAATTACTTCGTCACCCGGAGATTTATCCCTGGCAGGTTGCTCTCCAGCAGGGCCCGCTTCCGTTTAGTCTCCGATGCAAATGTAAACCTTAATCAGGATTATCAAAAAATGTGTAAACTTGTAGTAGGATTATCAATCAAAAAAGTGTCAACTATTTTCAGGACGGGTCACAAAGCCAACGAAAAAAAACAAAAAGACTACGGCATAAACACAAACCCACCGCACAAGGCTATCATTTATTCCGTTTCCTTTTGGTTTTTTTATCCGCCATGCTGAGAGATGCACATAAAATTTATCTACTATGCACAAGCATCCACGTATCAGTTCGGGCAGTCATCCAGGCATTTGCCCTTTTACCCCGCAGGTTCTTCATCAGTTCTTGCAGCTTCCACCTCATGGTTATAGCCGCTATGTTCGCAGGTCGGCAGTCATTGCCCAGCATCCCACAGGCGTTAGGGTTTATCGCCTTCCTTGTGGTTGTTGCCTTTGGCGTTATCCATCAGGTGTTCGTCAGTTATCAGCATTGCCCTTTTAGGGGCTTTGCTTTTAACTAAAAAGCCCCACCAAATTGGCAGGGCTTTTAACAACTGAAAGTAAGAAAGACTTTTAGGCAGCTTCAACAATGTTCAACACATTGTAAGCACCATTTTTTAAAGGGTATTGCACACCGTTTACTTCTTGAAAAAATTCAAGTAACAGTAAGTAAAACTTTGTACCAGCACCGGCAGGAAC
>JBBRPX010000396.1:0-2356 GCA_038227505.1 Chitinophagales bacterium | reverse complement strand
CCTTTTGTATAAACATTCTATGACAGCTTCAATGGCAGATTGAGGCTCGCCAATTTTGTAAAATTCAATATTATTTTTTGTAAAACTTGCCCTGTTGTTTATAACAATTGTGCTGGCATCCTCATTAAAAACATTTAAATCATCTGCAAGTTTTAGAGACTCATCAATGATCACTCTTAAAGGATTTTTTCCTTTCCGGTTTCGTGTAGTTAAAGTTGGATTATCAGTTTGAACAGTATTGGCCCCAACCAAAATAGATGCTTCTTGTGACCGCCATTTATGAACCAACCGATCGGTATAAATATTACTAATTTTGGTTTTTCTAAAATCTTGCCCTGTAATGAAACCATCATTGCTTTGCGCCCACTTAAGAATTATATACGGACGTTTCTTGCGATGCATGGTAAAGAATCTTTTGTTTAACGCTATACAATCAGCTTCTAAAATACCAACTTCAACTTTTATACCTGCAGCAATCAGTTTACTAATACCTGCACCGTTTACTTTTTCAAAAGTATCACTACAACCAATTATAACATGCTGTATGTTTTTCTGAATAATTAAATCGACGCATGGCGGAGTTTTTCCAAAGTGAGCACATGGCTCCAAGGAAACATAAAGCCTACTATTTTCTATTAAATATTTATCAGATTCCTGAACGCCGGCTAAACAATTTACTTCTGCGTGCGGCTCACCGTATTTTTCATGATAGCCTTCTCCAATAATTTTACCGTTACATACTATTACAGCACCTACCATCGGGTTGGGAGCAACGTTGCCTGACCCCAATTCTGCAAGTTCAATGCACCTGCGCATATATATTTCATGATCTATCACCCATCAAAAATAAGCATCAAAAAATAAAGTATGTTTGCTTTAATGACTATTAAAGAATTATACAGCGAATTTATTAGCGACTTAAAATTATTGCATGAAACTGGAGAGGCTGTGGCAATAACAAATATAATATTTGAACATTTTGCAGGGATTTCTACAGCAGGTTTAATTGTGAATGGCAAAAGTGAACTCCACAATGAAGTTTTAAAATCGATGCAAGATGCCTTAACAGCACTAAAAAAAAATGTACCTGTACAGTATATTACCGGTAAAGCCTGGTTTTATAATTTAAGCTTTAACGTTACTGATGCTGTTTTAATACCAAGGCCAGAAACGGAAGAACTTGTTTTGGAAGCCGTCAATTTTTTAAAAAGACATACCGGGAGAAAAGTGCTGGATATTGGAACCGGAAGTGGATGCATTCCGATCAGCATTAAAAAAAATATACCCGATGCACTCGTAACCTCTATTGATGTAAGTAAAGCTGCACTGGAGGTTGCAGAAAAAAATGCAACATATAATAAAGTAAAAGTTGATTTTTTACAAATTGATTTTTTGGAAGAAAAAAATTTTGGTCTCCTCTCTACATTTGATTTAATAATTAGTAACCCACCTTACATTCCTGAGAATGAAAAAGCCATTTTAAATAAAAATGTAACAGACCACGAACCCCATCTTGCTTTATTCGTGCCTGACAACGATCCGCTACTTTTCTATAAAAAAATATTAATATTTGCTTACGATCATTTAGAAAAATATGGGAAAATATTACTTGAAGTACACGAGGATTATGCTAAAGAAACGGCAGTAATTTTTGCAGAAGCACATTACGAAGTTGAAATAAAAAAGGATATGCAGGGTAAAGAAAGAATGCTCGTTATTTATCACTCCCTGTAACAGTTGCTGACGTAGTCGCACCAAGTTTACGAGCAATTCTCATCACTTTCACAATCTCCCCCCACTGCGAAACAGAATCTGCATTTATAACCACCGCAGGCTTTACACTGTCTCCCTCATTTATATACTTTCTTAGAACCGATTCCAATGAATCAATATTTATTTTTTTAGATCCAACAAACATATTCTTATCCTTATCTACACTTACTACAACGCTTTGCTTTTGCTTTGTATCGCTCTTTGCTTTGGGCACACTCATTTTAATCACATTGGGGTTAGCTAACGTAGATATCATTAAAAAGAACATCAATAAAATAAACAGAATATCATTCAATGGACCGGTATCCACCTCTGAATGTTCATTTCTTAAATTATTTTTTCTTAAACCCATTATAAACTACGAATTACGAATGTTTGAATTACAAATATGGTTTTCGTCTTGTGTCTAATATCTTTTAGCTATTGTCTACTAACTACCTTGTTGGCTCCTGAAGAATATCTATAAACTCACTACTTGCATTTTCCATTTTATTTGCCATTCTATTTACTTGTGTATCTAAATAGCTATAGCCCAAATAAGCAAGCATACCAATTATCAATCCGCTTGCAGATGTTATCAGTT
>JBBRPX010000395.1:0-2359 GCA_038227505.1 Chitinophagales bacterium | reverse complement strand
AACAGGAATTAAAAGCCGGGAAGATTGATAATGCAATTGAAATATCAAATGATATAAAAGCTAACGAAGAAAAAATAAATCACCATGGAAAGCGAGCCGATGCCATTGTAAAAGGAATGCTGCAACACAGCCGCAGCAGCAGTGGCGTAAAAGAACCAACTGATATCAATGCCTTGTGTGATGAATATTTACGGTTGAGTTATCATGGATTAAGAGCAAAGGATAAAGACTTTAATGCAACTATGAAAACTGATTTTGATACATCAATTGGTAACATCAATATTATTCCGCAGGATATTGGAAGAGTTGTTTTGAATTTATTGACAAATGCGTTTTATGCAGTAAATGAAAGGAAGAAACAAGAAGGCGATGACTACGAACCAATAGTTACCATTGTAACAAAGGCGACTAAGAACCCCCTTTCGGGGGGCAGGGGGGCCGAGATAAATGTAACTGATAACGGCAACGGCATTCCACAAAAAATAGTTGATAAAATATTTCAACCTTTCTTTACCACCAAACCTACCGGGCAAGGTACAGGTCTGGGTTTAAGTTTGAGTTATGATATTGTGAAGGCACATGGAGGAGAAATAAAAGTGGAAACAAAACAAGATGCCGGGACAACATTTATTATTCAATTACCAACTAATTAAAATGAACCTAAAATTATTAAGCAAAATAATATTGTTGTTTTTGCTACCAATATTTACAAAAGCGCAAATTCAACAAAATAAATTAGACAGTAAATTAGACAGCCTTCAAATGGCATTAAAAACTGCATCCGATGATTCTGTGAGAATGGCGAGCTTAGTAAATGTAGGGGTTTACTATTTGGAAATCAACAGGGATAGTGCACAATATTACCTGGAAAAGTCAAATGCACTTTCACAAAAACTCAATCAACCACTGTGGACAGCCGTCAGCTTAAGTTTAAAAGCATACGTGGATGGATGGCAGGGTAATATTTCTTCCGCCTTAAGATTATGCAACCAGGCGCTTGTAATAGTGAATAAGGAAAATAGTGAAAAAAGTGCTTACATACCGAAAGGAATGCCATTTGCAACTCCTGGAATGATGAAGTTGTTTACGCTCTCTAATATCTATCACCAATTAGGAAACACCTATTCAAATGTTGACAATGACAAAAAAGCCATTGAATATTGGAAAGAAGAAATAAAGGTTTCAGAATCACTTAAAGATTTAAGTAGCCAGGTAAATAGTAATATGAATATTGGGGGTTCTTATGATTATTTGGGCATTGCTGACTCTGCAATGATTTACTCAAAAAAAGCGCTACAATATGCAGACATCTCAGGTAACAAAACATATAGTGGGTATATATTGAATAATATAGGTAATGTTTACTTTAAACAAAATAAAATAGATTCTGCAAAGCAATACTATCACAAAAGTTTGTTAGCAAGCAAAGAACAACAAAATGTAGCTACTGAAATTATTGTGAATATTTCGTTGGCTAAACTTTATAAAAGTTTGCATCAGCCGGATTCAACGATGTATTATGCTAATGTTGCTCTGCAGAAATCCAGGATATTGAAGCAACCCAAAAGTATAAGTGAAGCTTGCAATTTACTTGCAGATGCCTGGAAAATGAAAGGAAATGCTGATAGTGCATTTACCTATATCAGTATAGCGAAAAAGCTGGGCGATAGCTTATCACAAGTCAGGAACAAACAACTTACCCAATTCCAGGATATTAATTTTGAAGAGCAGATGCGCCTGGAAAAACAAGCGCAGGAAAGTATTGCCTATAAAAACAATATCCGTACTGCAGCATTGATCATCGGGTTAGGACTATTATCCTTACTTGCTTTTGTATTTTATCGCAACAACAAACAAAAACAAAAAGCCAATAAAGTATTAGAAACAACGCTTTCTGATTTAAAATCTACACAAACCCAACTCATCCAATCCGAAAAAATGGCAAGCCTTGGCGAACTCACTGCAGGCATTGCACATGAAATACAAAACCCGTTAAACTTCGTGAACAATTTTAGTGAAGTAAGTAATGAGTTGATTGATGAAATGAAGGAAGAATTGGAAAAGGGAGATATTAATGAAGCAAAAGCCATTGCCGCAGATGTAAAACAAAACTTAGAAAAAATAAATCACCACGGGCAGCGGGCAGCTGATATTGTAAAAGGCATGTTGCAGCATAGCCGCAGCAGCAGTGGTATAAAAGAACCAACAGATATTAATACATTGTGCGATGAATATTTACGTCTTTCTTATCATGGCCTGCGTGCAAAAGACAAATCTTTCAATGCAACGATCAAAACTGATTTTGATAATTCAATTGGTAAAATAAATATCATTCCGCAGGATATTGGAAGAGTTATTT
>JBBRPX010000394.1:0-2370 GCA_038227505.1 Chitinophagales bacterium | reverse complement strand
ATTAAATTATAAAAAATGCTGGACGAAAAAGTTGAGATGACTACGGTAAGTTCCGTGCTGGAAAAACTTCGCGTTAAGAAACGTGATAATGAATTCCGCATGACTCCTGAAGGTTTTACACCCGGAAATAATAAGTATTACAATCCTGAAGATTTAAAAATTATCAGGACTTATCGTTTTGAAGGTGAATCAGATCCATCAGATTCATCGATAATTTATTTGATTGAGGCCAATGACGGAACTATTGGTTATAGCCTTGACGCATATGGCGTCTACAGTGATCATGGAGACGATGGCTACGATGATTTTATCAGAAAAATTTCTGTAGATGAAAGAGACGAACAGCAGATTTTTGCAGATTAATTTTTGATATTTAGCTATAGATCCTTTTAACCGCTTCTTTATATTTTTCCATAATAACCTTCCTGTTCAGGCTCAATTTGGGAGTCATTTCGCCGGTTTCCACACTCCATTCATGTGAGAGTAATTCAAATTTTTTCCTGTTTTCCGCATTGGGACACCCGATTAAATTTTAAACAATGTCAGTAAATATTTTTGTTCTTCATTGGGTAAATGCAATCTTGATTCTTTTGTTTTTGATATAGGTGTGAGGATGCTTATTTTAAATATCGTATTGGCAATATTTATGGCTTTTTCAGGGGTTAAGGTTGCGTCTTTTTCAGATAACTGTCTTTCAAGTTCCTTATATATTTTATAAGCGCAAAAGGCAATGCAGATGTGTGCTTCAATGCGATGGCGGAGCCTGTGATAGATGGGGCGTATGCGCAAATCGGTTTTTGATATGCGGAATGCTTTTTCAATTTTCCACAGATGCCCATAATTTTCTATGACTTCATCTTTTGAAAGTTTGGTATTGGTGATATATCCTTTTAACCCATCCCATTTTGCATCGGCTTTGTATTTAGCATAATCAATGCTGATATTCACCTCTCCATTTAGCTGCAGGTATTTATTGTATCCCCGGTTATTAATATTTCGCTTGCTAAGTTTGCCGCTGCTAATACTTCGTTCCAGTTTTTGTAATCCTTTCTTTCTATTGGCTGCATCTTTTTTAGCCCGGGTGGCTGAGTAGCTGATGATGAGTTTAGTGTTTTCATCTTTGAGCAGTTCTGTATTTTGTCCGTTTTGTAACGTTAGCAAAAGAATTTGCTTCTTTATTTTTTCTGTTTCATTTTTAATTCTGGCTCCTAAAATATATTCATATTGTTTGCTTTGCAGTTCATGTATATTATCGTTGGATAGTAGTCCTGCATCAGCTATCACTACTAATTTTTGTAATTGATATTTTGTTTTAAAAGCTTCAATAACAGGCAACATCGTATGTCCTTCAAACTTGTTTCCTTCAAAAATTTTATAGGCTAATGGGTAACCATCCACACTTACCAGCAAGCCTAATACAATTTGGGGCTGCTGATGTTTTCCATCCTTGCTAAAGCCTGTCTTGCGCAGATCATCCTCATCTTCTATTTCAAAATACAGAGTGGTAACATCATAAAATACAATACCAATATTATTGTTTAATAGCGCTAATGTATGGAGGTAGCTAATATTTTGTATCGTTTCTTTTTGCCGGCTGTTGAGCTTATCCAGGTAGCGATATATTTTATCGACATCTATGGTTATGCCTTTGTATTTAAAAAGATAATCTGTTGTCTTGAGTTTACTTACCGGATAGCATAACCGGGCTATCACTAAATGACGAAACAAGTCCTCTTTTATTTTATTAAAACCAATTTCATCAAAGAGCTTACCTAACAACAACTCCGGCCCTGCTAATCGTATTTCAGTAATGCTATTATAAAATAAGTCTATCAACCTCTTTTCCTGCTGCACATCAAAATTTAAAACCTGTTGCCCGGTTAGTGCAGGAATTAATTGTCTGGCTTCTTTAAACAAAGCATCAATGACAACTGGATTACCGGAACTGCCTACCGTTTTAACCACCCGATATTTGCCACTGCTTTTATCAATTATTTGAATACTTACCACACCGCTTTTATTAGGCTTCTTTCTAACAAACATCTTCAAATCTACTTCCCAGGACACCCATTACCAAAAGCACTATTCAGTAGTAGCAAGTATTACAAACCAAAAAAATGAATCTTTAAAAAAAGTGCGGAAAACAGGTGTAGTATTGAAGCGGATTCTGGCATAACGTCGAAATCCGCTTTTTCTTTAGGCAGAATTTTCATTCTACTTTTTCCTGTTTTCCGCATTGGGACACCCGATTAAATTTTAAACAATTTCAGTAAATATTTTTGTTCTTCATTGGGTAAATGCAATCTTGATTCTTTTGTTTTTGATATAGGTGTGAGGATGCTTATTTTAAATATCGTATTGGCAATATTT
>JBBRPX010000393.1:0-2381 GCA_038227505.1 Chitinophagales bacterium | reverse complement strand
TGTTGTCATTCCATCAAACACTTCATCTTGTCTTTCGGCATCTATTTTTGTTTTTCTAATCGTTCCAACTTGATGATTTGGCGGACCATAAATGGTGTACATTTTTAATGCAGTAGTACCCGTATTAATCACATTGTGTTTTGCACCTGCAGGTACTATTATCGCATCGCCATCAGCAACGTGATACTCGTTATTGTCAATAATACATTTACCCGTCCCGCTTTCAAACCTGAAAAATTGGTCAATGTTTTCGTGGGTCTCCAATCCAATATCTTCACCAACTTTCAAACTCATCAATACCAATTGAAGATGTGGAGCAGTATAAAGCACTTTGCGAAAATTATCATTATCTAAAGTGAGTTGTTCAATATTACCTTTAAAGCCTTTCATATTTTTTACTAATTTGAATGATGAACTTCTTTTTTGCCAGCTAGTGTTTTTACAAGCAATTTTGTAACAGTTTCCGAGGATGTAGGATTTTGCCCTGCACGAGTGAGTCCCCATTTTTTAATTTTACTTTTACCAAAGCAGCAGGCGCATGGCATACAAACGCAAGAGATTTTTTGGTGCTATAAAAATCCTCAGTTAGTTTTATAAAGTTGTCTCTATTTGGCAAATTCCACAATGGGCTGTGCCCGCCTGAATAAAAAACGTCATAGAAATCTTCAGCTTTAATGTCGCATAATTTTAAGGAATAGGCAACTTTGTAAATCGTTTCATCATCTTTATACAGGCGTTCAGTAGCAGGTATTTGTGCATTAGCAGCTTTCCTTTTTGGGTCTATGGGCGGCTGCCCACCAGCAGGTGAAGCAATTGTTTTTATCGCACCAGCATCTGCGAATACATAATAGGTTGCCGCAAATTTTTCAATCCAAAAGCCGGTTTTTTTACCAGTATTTCCTAACTCACTGTGTGAGGTTAATACGGTTAAAATTTTCATATTTGTTATTTGTGTACTTATTAAAAAGAGTGTTTTATTGTTCTACGTTATCTCTAAAAAAGGCCTTTAAATGCAGTTCCAATCTCAGTCATGTTATGTTAAAATTCAGACTGAAAAGATGGAAGTATGGTTGCCATATGATCGCCTTAAACACTGCTGTTTGCAAATATTCGTTCGATTGAAACATGGTTATTTATTTGATTTGTAACTGTATTATTAAAAGTGAAGGTCAATTTATCGGTGTTAGAAAGTGTTATACAACTTTAGAAATTAATTGTATGATTCACACATTATTTATAGCGTCATTTCAGGCAATTTACGCTTCAAGATAATCTGCAGTTTCTAATATCAACTCTGGCGAAAACTCATACACTCTTGGTATGCCAGTAGCAATATTTACGTCGGCAATTTGTGTTGCAGTAAATCCTTCCAAGTACATCATTAACACCCTTAAACTATTGCCGTGTGCTACAATTAGTATGTTTTTATCTGTTTTCAATTGAGGTTCAATGGCTGTTTTATAAAAAGGTACTACCCGGTTATAGGTATCTTTCAGGCTCTCTCCATTGGGTGGAATTGTGTCATAACTTCTTCGCCACAACAGTACTTTATCTGCACCATATTTTTCTGCTGTTTCTGTTTTATCCAACCCTTGTAGGTCGCCATAATTTCTTTCATTCAAAGTATCTGACTTAAAAACAGGAATATTCTTTCCCATTTCATTTAAAATAATAGCAAGGGTATGAACGGCTCTCTTTAATACAGAAGTATATGCTATATCAATAATGTAATTTTCTAAAAGAACACCTGCTAGCATAGCTTCCTGTTCGCCCAATTTGGTAAGGTCTATATCTACTTCGCCTGTAAACCTGTTTTCTAGGTTCCAAGTAGATTGCCCATGTCGTAATAAAATAAGTGAAGGCATATACTTGATATTAATATTTTTTATATTTTGTAAGTGGGTGGTATAATTATTCAACTCAATTCTCTAGAAGCATAGTAGCCAAACGCTTATCCTTATCATATAAGTCTTTTCGAAAATTCAATTGCCCTTCCGAATCTACCCATGCAGTGAAATAAACGATGAAAACAGTCTCTGATTTTTTACTGTTACAAATTCTTCTTTACCTAGGTGCCTAGCTTTCTTAATCTTTTCTGATGTTCAGGGAGTATCATTTTTTAATAAATAATTGGCCAGGTTTTCAGCGTCAGATAAGCGTATGCAGGCATAACTAAAAGCACGGTTAGTTTCGCGGAACAATGATTTGGCTGGCGTATCGTGCAGGTAAATATTAAATTCATTTGGAAATAAAAAAGGTAATCTCTAATTTAGTAGTATACTTTTTGATCTCATCATCGTTGGCATAGCCACCAAACTTAATAGCTGCAACGTATTCTTTAATTGTTGTTTTAATGGTTATTGATGAATTGTTTGGTTTCG
>JBBRPX010000392.1:0-2385 GCA_038227505.1 Chitinophagales bacterium | reverse complement strand
TTAAATGAATTTTTTGTTGTTGTAATAACATTTTCTTTGACCTTTAATTGCCCCTTTAAGATACGAAAAAAGGAGCAAAGAACGATCGTTCTCTACTCCTTTTTTTTCCTTAAGTTTTGAAGGACTTTTTCAGTGCCCTCCATATTTGTGGAGGTTTTTTTATTACAAAAAAAGTTTGCAAAGAACAGTGTTAAATTAGGCTATTAGAACTTTAATTCTTTAGAGACAGATAGCCATACAAAAAAGTAATAATTGGATATTGTAAATATTTTAGAAAAAAGGCAAGGTGAGAAATAAGTTACCCATTAAAAATATGTAAAAGAGCAGTTGAGCAAAAACTAAAGTTCGAAGAAAGATGAATGACGAAAAGTAATGCAAGCTATCTCAAGATTGTTGGTAGGCTCCGCTTACATATGCTCCGCACCGAAAACAGGCACCTTTTAAAGATAGTTGCAACATCACTAGTTTATTATTTCTGAAACCTTTGCAGCTACTGAAATCGAAGCAATAATGGCTCCTTCCATATAGCCACTAAATGCCTTACTGGTTTCTGTACCGGTAAAAAAAAGTTTATTGCTCATGTAACTTTCATCAAAAAATGCATGCCCGTTGTTAAAGTGCGGAGGAAGAAAACTGTCATTTATTGGTTGAATATATTTATCGTTCCAGACCTTATCGTTATAACTTAAAAAATCCTGTGCTTCAATGCCAAAGTAAATTTTCAGTTGTGCTATAACTTTTTCCTTTCTTTCTTCAAAAGTGTAATGCAAAGCTGAACCATTTAAAAAACCTTTTATTGCAAATTTTGTTTCTTCAAAGTTACAATGGTCGTAGATTTCTGTTGCTAAGCCTGACTGGCTGTAAACGCTTCCCGAAAAACCATTTTCTTTCCAAAATGCATTTTTGTATTCAACAGAAAACTTTGCCGAACCGCTCATCCAGGTTTGCGTGTTCTGCATTACCTGATTTATATTTTGTGGCAAAGCAGGAAAAAACTGAATTGTATTGGAGAGTAATTTTGGCGGCATGGCAACAATAAGCTGTTTACAGAAAAAGTTGTTTTGCAACCCATCTGTAATTTTAATTTTATTGCCTTCGTCAGATATTTCTGTTATCGTAGTATTCAACTGCACAGCTTCTTCACCAACAGCCTTATGTAGTGCCTCAATAATGCTGTAAGTGCCACCCTGTACCCTGTATGCAGAATGTTCGTTTGCCGGTACAAAATATTGCTGCGGTGGTTCAAAAGACATTGTTTCAAACAAAGCAATGCCTTCATTGTGTTGTTCAAAATAACCAATGTTAAGTTCTGATAAAAGCTCTATGAGATTTTTGTGCTCTTTACCAAACCTGGTAGCACCCATTTCCATAGGCGTCTTTTGGTTACCATAAATGGTTTCAATGCGACCACCCAAACGGCTTTGCGCTTCAACTATTTTAAAACCAACATTTTTCTTTTTTAAATTGTAAGCTGTAAAAAGCCCACTTAATCCTGCACCAATAATTATTACATCTTCCATTTTTATTTTCTAAATATCACTTTTCTATTTTACAAAGATGCGAGAAAACTAACTTTATTTGTAATCAGTACTTATGGGAACCAGCTTTCTTAAGACGGCATCAGTGAAACAAAATTTTGAGAATAGTCTTTGATCAATTGCCTCACATTACGAAACGCCTGTTTTATTTCCTCATCATTACCGGTAGCTTTTGCAGGATCAGGAAAGTTGTAATGAAACTTTTTTGCATTGGTTGGAAAGAAGGGGCAACGTTCTTTAGCATTATCGCAAACGGTAATTACAAAATCAAAATCTATGTTTCTGTATTCTTCAATATTATTTGAGGTATGCTTTGAAATATCAATGCCATCTTCTTTCATTGTTTCAATGGCTTTAGGATTTACACCATGGGTTTCAACACCTGCACTATAAATTTCTGCTTTATTACCTGCAAAGTAGCGCAGGTAACCTTCCGCAATTTGACTGCGACAGCTATTGACTGTACACAACACTAAAACTTTTTTCATTTTTCGAATTTGATTACGTTTATTAATATCCAAAGCAGGTTAATGATTGTAAACCTTATATCAAAGCCATAGGTAGCATTTAATGCTACTATACCAATGAGAATTAAAAAAAATTTTTTATGTTGTTTGCGGTATGCTAACACTATATGTGTCATTTTCCCACTGTTTTGCTTATACGTTCGGCCACAGTAGTATCGCGCCACATATTGTTAAGTTTTTTAATGCTTTGTTTGTATTTCCATCTTTTATGATGGACATAAATTTTTAACAACAGCCACCACCCGGCGAACAGCAACTTGCTCCATCAGATTGTAATTCGGTTAATTGCAATTTTTGTTTTGGTTGAGGAATGCCGCAAC
>JBBRPX010000391.1:0-2401 GCA_038227505.1 Chitinophagales bacterium | reverse complement strand
TTCAGTAATGCATCGAATAAAATACAAAAAATAATTAATTTAAAAATGAAAAAATGAAAAAAAACATCGCTGAAAACTTACCCGCAAACAATGAAGCAATAAATGAAGACGGAAAATCAAAGGATAAAAAACCAAATGAAGGTGGTTTAAATTCAAAGTTCCCTCAGGAGTATGAAGAACAGGTAAGCCCGAATATTCGTATGAAACCACAACCATTCAATAAAAAGAAAAACTAGCAAAGTCAAAAGATCACAAAAAGCGACGGAAGTATCTCAGCATGAATTTTTCAATGTATTAAATCGGAAAATTTCTATTTGATAGAGAATAAAAATAATCTGTGGACATGCCCTTAATTTATTAAAACGAAATAACAATGATTACTGCTCACAACAAAACCGGAGATAAACTTATTCGGATTGGCATTGCAGCCGATCATGGTGGATTTCAATTAAAAGAATATCTCATAAAAATACTTGCTGAAGCAAACTACCAAGTAACTGATTTTGGCGACAGCCAATTGAACAACGAAGACGATTATCCCGATTATGTTATTCCGCTGGCACATGCAATAGCAGATGGTAATATTGAGCGTGGCATCGCTGTGTGTGGCAGTGGCGTCGGTGCCTGCATTGCCGTAAACAAAATTGATGGAGTACGGGGATGTCTGATAACAGAAAAGTTTTCAGCAAAACAGGGCGTTGAAGATGATAACATGAACATCATCTGCCTTGGCGGGCGTGTAATTACAGATGCCTTAGCTGCCGAACTGGTAAACATTTTTTTGCAGGCCACATTCAGTGGTGCTGAAAGACACAAGCGCCGGCTGGCAAAAGTAGCAGCTATTGAAAACAACCATAAATAAAAGAGATGACGATAAATAACCTTGCAGGAAAACCGGCAGAGCAGGATATGCTGGTAAACATTCCGAAGCTCGTTACGGCTTATTATACAGGCATACCTGATGGTGAAATTTTGAGCCAGCGGGTGGCTTTCGGTACATCCGGTCACCGTGGATCTTCGTTCAACAATTCTTTCAATGAAAACCATATTCTCGCCATCACACAGGCAATTTGTTATTACCGCAAAGAACAGAAAATTAATGGTCCCTTATATGTTGGTTTTGATACGCATGCCTTATCAGCACCGGCTTTTGCCACAACGATGGAAGTGCTCGCTGCAAATGATGTTGAAGTAATGATTGCCACGAATGATGAATACACTCCTACTCCTGCAATTTCGCATGCTATTTTACAATACAATAAAAATAGAAAAACAGGCTTAGCAGATGGCATTGTTATTACCCCGTCTCATAATCCACCCAATGATGGTGGCTTTAAATACAATCCACCAAATGGCGGTCCTGCATCCGGCAGCGTTACAAACTGGATAGAAGCCAAGGCGAACGAATTGTTGCAAAACAATTGCCAATCTGTAAAAAGAATTTCTTTTAAAAAAGCATTAAATTCTTCTACCACGCATCGCCATGATTTTCTAAATAATTACGTCAATGACTTGGGCAACATTATCGACATGGATCTTATTCGGGATTCAAAAATTAATATTGGTGTTGATCCTTTAGGTGGTGCCGGCGTTCATTACTGGCAACCCATTGCCGATAAATACAAATTGAACCTGACGGTTGTAAATAAAATTGTTGATCCGGCTTTTGGTTTTATGACGGTAGACTGGGATGGACAAATCCGCATGGATCCGTCTTCTCCATACGCCATGCAACGCCTCATTAAAATGAAAGACGATTATGATATTTCATTTGCCTGCGATACCGATCACGACCGCCACGGCATTGTCACTAAAAGTTCAGGACTTTTAAACCCTAATCATTATTTATCTGTTGCTGTTTTTTACCTGTTGCAGCATCGCCCACAATGGAATAAAAATGCCGCTGTTGGTAAAACAATTGTTACCACGCAGCTTATTGACCTTATAGCAAAAAAATTGGGAAGAACTGTTTACAATGTACCTGTAGGATTTAAATGGTTTGTTGATGGTTTGTTGGATTCGTCACTTTGCTTTGGCGGGGAAGAAAGTGCAGGCGCATCTTTTTCAAGATTGGATGGAAGCGTTTGGACAACCGATAAAGATGGATTTATTCCTGCATTACTGTCAGCAGAGATCACTGCAAAAATGGGAAAAGATCCCAGTCAAATTTATAATGAGCTGACGAAAGAATTTGGTGAACCTTTTTACGATCGTATAGAAGCAAAGGCAACGCCCCAACAAAAAGAGAAGTTAAGCAAACTTTCACCAGATATGATCAAGCAAAAAGATTTTGCCGGCGAAAAGATTATTGATTTACTGACAAAAGCTCCGGGAAATGATGCGGCAATTGGCGGACTAAAAGTGACTACTCAAAATGGTTGGTTTGCCGCACGACCGTCAG
>JBBRPX010000390.1:0-2421 GCA_038227505.1 Chitinophagales bacterium | reverse complement strand
CGTATGCTTGTTAATGGTAAATGGGTTAATTATTGCTCAACAAAAAGACACATCTCTTGGTAAAGTTTTTTATACATTCAAACACATGGTAGACACAACTAATACAAAGTATTTTAGAGAAGAAAATATGGGATTAAACCTTGGAACATATATAAATGAATATTATAGCGTTGATAAAATTAAAAAAGATTCCATAGCGAAAGCGCAAATTGTACAAAGTGGCGGCATGGTTATAAATACAAGTGGAAAAAAAGTTACAAGTACTAAAATATTTTCAGATAAAATTTCTAAAAAAATTGTTGTAAACGAAACCTTATTAAAACTATATTATTACGATGATACATACCCTAGAATAGACTGGAAAATAATAGATGCAATAAAAGAAATTGGAGGAATAAAATGTACAAAAGCTGTTGGAGATTATAAAGGTAGAACCTATGAAGCATGGTTTACAACTGAATTAGGTATTGAAGGAGCTCCGTGGAAACTTGTTGGATTACCAGGATTGGTGCTAGAAGCCTATGATGTAAAAATGCAGGTGCAATTTCTATTTGCAGGATTGGAAAAAAACACTGGCAAGATGATTGAAATAAATAGTGTTCCTCAAAATGGCATTAAAACATCAAAGAAAGATTTTCAGCAATTAAAAGAAGCGGCAGCTAATAACCCTGCTGCTTTTATTAATAGTGCTTCATCTGATGCAGGTTTGGGTTTTAAAATTTCAGCTGATAATTCAACGGGAAACTTTAAACCAAAAAAACAACAAAACCCTTTAGAGTTAATTGATAATTAACTATGAGATTAGCGAAACTGATTATCTGCCTGTTTTTTCCTTTTATATCAAAGGCTCAACTTTTTATAAAGGGAAATGTAAAAAATATGTACGGTGAAAATTTGCAACATGTTACAGTTTCATTAAATAACAATATATCAAAAGCCGTAGTTGGTTATGCAGTAACAAATGCCATTGGTAACTATGAAATTTCTATCGGAAAAGATACCGGCGTTTTTCTTAGAGTTTCTTATGTGGGCTACAAAACGGACGAGAGGAAGCTAAAAAACATTTCGGTTAATTATGATTTTAAACTGGTTGACGCCAATTTTTCATTGCCCGAGGTAAAAATAAAGAGCCGCCCATTATTAAGGCAAATCGGCGATACACTTAGTTACAACGTAGATCAATTTAGTAAAACGCAGGATAGAACAATTGGAGACGTAATAAAAAGCTTACCGGGAATTACAGTTAACGCACAAGGCACTATAAGTTATAATGGAAAACCCATCAATAAATTTTATATTGATGGAGATGATATACTCGGCGATAAATATGCTATTGCGTCAAACACTATCCCCAACAATGTTGTAGACGCCATTCAAATATTAGAAAATCACCAGCCTATAAAAATGCTCGAAAACAAAGTATTTGATGATAACGCATCGTTGAATATAAAACTTAAAAGTAGTGCTAAATTGCGTCTGTTTGGCTCAGGTACTGCTACTGCAGGAGTTCCATTTTTTTCAGGCGATATCAGAATAAATACTCTGGCTTTTTTAAAAAAAATTAAAGTTATAAATACTTATAGTTTCAACAATATCGGCGTAGATCTGGCTACTGAAATTCAATCGCAAAATACAGATGCTCCATGGCAGCAACAACTAAAGAATAAGTTACAACCAGTGCTAGGTTTTACAGGTTTGCAAAGCCCAATAATTCCCAATAAATATTTTATTAATAATCAATCACATCTCATTTCTTTAAATTCTTTTTTGCCGTTAAGCAAAGTAAAGAGCGTAAAATTTAATATTAATTGGCTTCCCTCTACAAATAAAAATATTACAAAAGTTACCAACACCTATTATTTACCAAATGATACGATAAGGCAATTTGAAAATCAAACAAATAAAATTAGCGATAATAATTTTACTTTTAATACCACTTATTTAATAAACGCAAGTAAGTATTATCTTCAAAACCAGTTTCAATTTGAAACGCTTTTAAATAAAGGCACGGCTATTATTGAAAATGAAATAAAATCTTTTCAACAAACTTTAATTGGGAAAAGTACAGGGTTTCAGAATGCACTGACACTAAAAAAAATATTTGCATCTAAATATATATTTGAGAGTTCAGTAAACACGAAGTATAATAATTTTCCTGAAAAACTTAATCTAGCATTCGGAGCATATCCTTGGTTGTTAAATAATAATATCGATTATTTGCAAACTGCTCAAACAACAAAAACAAACAGGTTATCAAACAATATAGATATATCAATTTCTAAATTAATAAATAAATTCTCAATAAAAATCAGTGAAACTTTTTTAACTGAAAATGAAAACAACAAATCTGATGTCAATTTAAATCAATTGAATGGAAGGAATAAGAAGGCAGACAGTACTTTCTTAAACAATTTCAATTGG
>JBBRPX010000389.1:0-2441 GCA_038227505.1 Chitinophagales bacterium | reverse complement strand
GCAACCTATAATATCAACCTAAAAGAAAACAATACTTTTCTTTATTTTTCCGACCACTTTAGAAATGTGAAAGCGCCGGTGCCAAAAATTTTTGTTGTTAGCAACGACAGCACCATATACATACAAGAAGATTTTGGTGTAGATTGTTTGCTCGATATTTTAGAGAGAGAAGGCTTTTCAGATAATGTAAAACAGCTTTATAAAAAAGCCTTAACAGCACTTGCACAATTGCAGATAAAAGGTAGTGAGGGCTTGAACTATACTAACTGCATTACCAGCAATGAATTTGGCAAGCAGGCTATTTTAAGTGATTTACTTTATTTTAAATATTACTTTTTAGACACCTTAAAAATCCCTTACGATAAAGAAAAACTGGGAGATGATTTTGAAGCTTTAAGTAGTTACCTAAACCATGCAGATTATAAATTTTTTATGTTCAGGGATTTTCAAAGCAGAAATGTGATGATAAAAAATGAGCAACCATATTTTATAGATTACCAAGGCGGCATGAAGGGAGCTTTGCAATATGATGTCGCATCGTTGTTATGGCAGGCAAAAGCAGATTTAAGTGATGAATGGAAAAATGAATTGTTGCAATATTATATAGATTGTGTGGAAGTTGAGTTAGGTGAAACAGTCGACAGAACAAGATTTGTGAGCCAGTACAATGGTTATGTATTAATAAGATTGTTGCAGGTTTTAGGTGCTTATGGCTTTAGGGGTTTGTTTGAAAGGAAAGCACATTTTCTTACCAGTATTCCGTTAGCATTAAAAAATTTAAATGCATTTTTACTGCACAATAAAATGGGAATAGCCGTACCGGAGTTTGATAGAATACTTTCACTCATCATTGAAGATGAAATTATTCATCGGTTTGAACCCATAAAAGCAACGGCAGATACACCGCTTGTTGTTAACATAAAAAGCTTCTCATTTTTAAAGAGTGGCTACCCAAAAAATGTATCAGATAATGGCGGTGGTTTTGTGTTTGACTGCAGAGGTATTTTAAACCCGGGAAGAATAGAAGAACACAAAAAAGAAACTGGAAGAGACAAACCGGTACAGGATTATTTGGTTGATAAAACCCGTATGGAGGAATTTCTTGCAGGTGTTTTTAGCACGGTTGATATTTCAGTAGAAGATTATATAAAAAGGAATTTTGAGATACTCGAAGTAAATTTTGGTTGCACCGGCGGGCAGCATAGAAGTGTATATGCGGCGGATGCGCTTGCAAGGCATTTAAAAAATAAATACCGCGTAAAAACGGTGGTAAAACATATTGAACAAAACTTTGAGGTAGATTGAAAATATACCAGGATTTTGATTAGATTTATTAAGGCAGTAAGAGGATTTTTGTATTATTAAATTATAAGTAATTATTATGAAGACTTTTTTAAAAACTGTTTTATTTGTTCTTTTATTGGGAAGCAATTATAATGGCGAAGCCCAAAAAATGAATAACAATTCATTAAAAAATGCTATTAAAGAAATTGCAAATCTTAATATATATGAAACGACTTGCACAGTTGGGTATGCGAATATTACTTCATCTCAATATCTACGTTTCAATATTCTTACCACTTTTGCAACTAATAAAGAATTAATTACACTAGCGTGGAAACATAAAAACCCTGTAGTGAGGTTATATTCTTTTCAGGCACTCAAGAAACGACATGTAGAAATACCAGCTTCATTAATTACAAAATTTAAGGCCGACGAAAATGAAGTTATTTCTTTGCAGGGATGTTTAGCAGAAAATACAATGGTAAATAAACTTTCAAGTGAAATATTCCTTCCTTCTTCAAACTATACATTTACCAAAGAATATTAAGTTTAATGAAAGGAATGATTCTCGCAGCAGGCTTAGGAACAAGGTTGAAACCCTTTACAGAAAATCATCCCAAGGCTTTGTTGCACATAAACGGCAAAACACTGCTGCAACGCAATATTGAATACCTGCAAGTATTTGGTGTAAAAAATGTGGTTGTAAATGTTCATCATTTTGCAGATCAGATTATTAGTACCATAAAAGAAAACAATGGCTGGGGTGCGAATATTATAATAAGTGATGAAAGTGATGAAGTTTTGGAAACAGGCGGCGGTTTAAAAAAAGCAGCAGTTTATTTTGAAGATTCCACCGAGCCTTTTGTGTTAATGAATGCAGATATGCTTACAGATCTTGATCTTGCGGAGATGCAAAAATTGCATACACAATCGAATGTGTTGGCAACTGTTGCTGTAACAAATAGAAGTACCAGCAGGTATTTGCTGTTTGATGATAATACTATTTTATGTGGGTGGTTAAACGAAAAAACCGGAGAACAAAAGGGTAAAGCCGGTACCAAAAAAGCTTTTAGTGGCATACACATAATTTCTCCTAAAATATTTATACATATTAAAGAACAAGGAAAGTTTTCAATGATAGATCTTTATTTAAGACT
>JBBRPX010000388.1:0-2446 GCA_038227505.1 Chitinophagales bacterium | reverse complement strand
TGTCTTATTTTTCTTCCATACCCAAGTAACAATCCCACAAAAAGAAACTCGCCTTTTTTATCTTCTCTTATTATTTGTATCGTTATCACTTTTAGTTTCTGGAGCTGGAGTCTTAGCGATTGATTGGCCTCTATAAAAGATTATAAATAAAATCGGCTCGCCCTTACAAAAGGCGAGCCGGAACTGTTACAGGAGTTTACGCATTTTTACGTAAACTCCTTTTAAAGTGGGGTGAAAGAGAGGGTTCTCTAAGAACGCAAGTTCACCTTTGAAATCACTGACAAAACCGTGTTTGGTACGAATCTCCACGTGGCCAGGTTTTTTTGGACCGGTAGAGTAGACCACCACTGCACCCACCGGAGCTTTGTAGGGATCGCGAATATTTGATTTCACGAATCCAAAATGGCGTACCAGTTCCTCCCCTGCTTCTTTAGCTTCTGCCGTTATTGGCCGCGCCACCACTGCCTTGGAAACGAGTAATGCCTCTTTAACGTAGTGCCAGCATTGGCTGCGAGATTTGGAAGCTGCTCGCTTTTCAGCAATTCCCGCCGCTTGAGTTAGTACTGGATCAATCCGAGGATCAACCTTGCCCATGGGCGGCAGGCTCTTGCGGTAAACTAGTACGGGCGTGGATGGAATTTTCAGTGCTTGAGCTTCCTGGCTCACTAAAGTTAGGATCATTATCAAAAAACCGATTTTTAGGATGTTCATCTATTAGGAATTTACCATAATATTTTTATTTGTCAAATTATAATTGGAATTATGGCTCTAATCTGTTATATTTTCATTTTAACCGCCCGTAGCTCAGTCGGTAGAGCAGCTCCCTTTTAAGGAGATGGTCGCAGGTTCGATTCCTGCCGGGCGGACCAGATAGAAAAATGAAAACTGCTTTGCATTTTTCGATACTGGTCCGAGCCGCAGCGATGTCGCCATTTCAGAGGCGACCGCGAGGCGGGGTCGCGAACACTTTGTTTTTCCGGAGACCGGGAACGAACGGAAAAACTTAGTGATTCGTGACGACACTAAATTAGAGTTAATCGTGGCCGAACTTTCTTCCAGCCACCAATTCTATATTTTTAAACCCTTACCTCAAAGTTAATATATACAACTCTCCGTCAGTAAAAAAATCATCACCCGCCGAGTTTTGACCAATGGTAGGATCTACAAATTTTATTTTAGTGGATTTTTCTAAGCTTCCAGAATTCCCTAGATCATTGAAAATGAGTTCCCTTTCCATGTCTATGTTTGGATCTATTTTATGAGTAATGCCCCACTTAATGCCACTATCAAGGCTTACGGTGCCAACATATATAAGTTTATGATCAGCTGTTTCGATATTTGTTCTCCAGATTCGAGTATGATGTCTTTTTCTTATGGTGTTTTCAGGTGTCGGTTTTTCAAAAGCTAAATCGTGAACTTTAGCATTCCAAAAAGATGGGGTCATCGGCGCTGAGGGATATGGTTGGTTTAAAACTCCTGTTTTAAAGCTTTGAAATAGAGTTTGAGTATTTAAGGGATCGGCTAAATACCATTCTGATTTTTTAAAATCTGCCACGATTTCTTCATCGCTGTCAGCAATAATTATAAAATTCAAAGGTTCTTGCTTTTGACCTAGTAGTCCCTCTGTAAATTTAACAGGGCTATTTTTTGAATTAAAAATATCTTCTGGACTAATAACATTTTCTACAATAGCCTTCTGCTGATACTTATTAAGCACCGGTTTATAAGAGTATGCATAGGCTGAGAAAAAAATTATCTCCCCCAAGATTAATGCCCCGATAATGTATTTAATTTTCAAAAATGGTTGAATTGATTTGGTTATAGTTTTTTTCTGCAGATACCATTCGGTTATGCTTATAGCAACAATTAGCCATAGTAGCCCCAATAAATAACCCCCCAACACATCACTAAGATAGTGAACCCCCAGATACATTCTACTGATTCCGACAAGTATGATAATGAATACCCCTATAAATAGAGTCAGGGTCTTAGCTTTCCATGTTCGCAAGTGTTTCCATAAAAAATATATTATAAAGCCATAAAAAGCTACGGCTGCAGTTGCGTGGCCGCTCGGAAAAGAAAGTGATAACTCTTGATAGTACGGAATTATTTCACCTGGCCTAAGTCTGTGGACTAATAATTTACCCAAAAATACGAATATTCCACTCCCCACAATAGTTAATGCTAAAGTAAAAATGTAAATCCGCTCTTTTATCAAAAAGAAAATAGTTGAAGCAATAACCGCTATGCTAATGACTATCTGTGATTTACCTAAAAGTGTTATTAGTAAAAATATTTTTACTAAGGTTGGATCTCTAAAAGCATAGAAGAGATCTGCCAACCGGAGATCTAGAGCCACTATTGTGTTTGCATTTAATACATTTTGGACGGTGCCGGCAAACAATAGTAATACATATAAGAAAACGATAGATAAAATAGTTAGGGG
>JBBRPX010000387.1:0-2447 GCA_038227505.1 Chitinophagales bacterium | reverse complement strand
TTCTTTACCGGGTTTAGCTTCAACGCGGGCCAATAATGCAAACTTTTCCATAATAGATCTTTTAATAATTTAAGTTGTGCTTATACTAACGTTTTTTTAGGCCTTCCCGTTTTTTTTAATCAGTTATTATTTTCTGCACTATTTTGTAAATGTGTAAAACAGGGAAAAGCCCAGGCCATTATTGATAAAACTAAGATTGACGTTGTTTCCGCTGGTGTTTTCTACAGTTGTACTGTTGAAGCTTTTGCTGGTAAAGTGCTCATATTGAAGATTTGCAATCGTTGCTGATACGCCTATCCTTTTTGAAGGATAATAAACGGCCTCGAGTTTTGCGCCTACCTCATACAGGTGACCTTTGTCGCTGTACATGTTAGTATTTTGTGCATCCGTGTACCTATTGCCTTGGTTTCCCCAGGCATAACCAACGTAAGGGCCGGTACGTACGCCTATCTTGTTGGCATACAAAAAGTATTTTCGGGCATAGACCAGGGCCTCTAAGCTTTTGTTGTGGCTTTTACTATTAGCAGCGTTAGAACCTGTGGACGTTGTACTGGTTGTAAATGAACTTAAGTTAAATGAGGTACCCAAATCAACTTTGTTGGCAATGAAATAGCTGTACAGGGGCCCTAATAAAAAATGGCTGGTTTTGCCATTACTAAAGTTTGCAAAGCTTGAATTGTCGAAAGTGTTGGTTGAATATGAACTGCTGTTAAAGGCCACGTTAAGGCCCAGTGTTCGGTTCCCTTTTTCGGTTTGAGCGGTTGAAACCTTGTAAATGCATAAAAATGCCGTGATTAAAATCAAAAATTTGTTCATGGTTTTGTTGTTTAAGATATGCAGGGATAACGGGCAAAAACAACTAATATTTTATTTTAAAATCATGAAACGATGGTGTTTTTAATATATTTTTGTTGGGATACTAAGGGGAAGGAAAGCCGCGTTTAATTCAGGGCAGACGCATTAAAATTTTAAGACCTTAATAAGATAATCTCTATCCCATCCAGCCTTTTTGCGTTTGATTTTGATGCTTCGATTAAGGGATTGGTCGGCTTTAAGCAAACTAAAGGCAATTTTATTAATAAGGGTGTAGTTTTGTGCTGCATTGCCAGCTCTTTTTCTGCTTTGATCTTCGTGGAATGCGACATCTAACACCCAGTGTAATTTATTCTCTATTGCCCAATGGCCTCTTACATTTTTCTGGAAGTAAGCGGCGCTTTTATTTTTGCTCGAAATATAATATCTGGTTTCAGTTTCAGTCTTACCCGATGCTTTTGTAAACCGTTCACTTTCTATCCGTATCAAACTTGTCAGTCCTGCCCACTCTTTTTCTCCGGTAAGATGCCCTAAGTTCTTTATCACAGTACATTTTCTGGTTTCCACTCTGCCGTGGCCGACATCCACATCTGTATCGGTGTCATCAGGCTTATAAAAGCGGAACGAATCCAGTAAATCCTGATGCAAGGTTTCCTGGTTGCCCTTAACTCCCAATAAATAATCGCTGTCCTTATCTATAATCGCATCAACTATTTTATGTTGACAGCCCATAGCATCGATAGATACCAAACAATCTTTTATAAACAATGATTTTAATAACTCGGGAATAGCAGTAATTTCATTAGATTTCTCATCTACACACAGTTGCCCTAACGTTATCTCATTTTCACCAGCCCAGGCACTAACAATATGGACCGGTGATTTCTTCCCATGATCCTTTGCACCACGCACAGTTTTACCATCTATACTTATTAACTGGTCTTTAATAATACCCTCCAATGAGTTCACCCAGGCCCTAAAACAACTTTCAAAGGTAACGGGATCAAGACTTGCAAAAAAGCGATTAAAGGTATCGTGAGAAGGAATTCCGTTTTCAAGTGTTAGAAAGGTTTTGAACCAGGATTCGTTAGTTTCTCCGAATTCTTCAATTTCGTACCAATCTTCGCATCCGCAGATTACCGATGCTATAGTAATGGTAATAATATCAAGCATGTCATGCTTTCTTTTCCGGTCTAAACGATGATCCTTCATCGTGCTAAAATAAGAGAAAATACCGACTTGTTTATTCATGTAACTATCTGATTGTCAGATAAATATACAAAATAAAGATATGAAAAAAAATAGATAACTAATTGATTTTCAATAAATTAATATTTATTCATAGTTTATTATTTATGCTTATTTTAATGCGTCTGCCCTGTTAGCTATAGTTTAATGCACGGCGTATTACAATAAAATATTGTAGATTTAATGCTGATTAACCTTGATTAAATTGCCATGGCCGAGCCCCTATCTTCTTTGCAGCCTAAGGACGTGCATATGAATGATTATTTGTTAAAGAAGACCTTTCTTGAACATTTACCATCCAATATCTCAGAGGACAATTCCAGGTCGCGCCTTACCGGCAGGCAATGCATGATCTTCGCATCATTGGTTATTTTTAACTTTTCGTT
>JBBRPX010000386.1:0-2479 GCA_038227505.1 Chitinophagales bacterium | reverse complement strand
CGATGAAAATTGGGGTGAGGTGAGTAGCTGGAAAGATAAATATGATAATGTTATTGGCAGAATAATGGGAAAGTAAAAAACTTGGGGCTGTGGGCAGATAAATATAGTTCGACATTTGTCCGCCGCCCGTCTCCCGCTCTTTTTTATCCCGAAAAAAACGGGATAAAAAAGGAACTCCGCCTATGAGAGCGCAGCCCTTCGGCAGATGAAATTTTTTCAACTTTTATCTGCGAGTAGATTGGCGATATTAGTGGGAGCTATTAATTTTTATTTGGTGACCATTTTTCATTTTATCAAATATTTCTTCTAAATATTTATTTTGTTATAACCTATTAAATATTTCAGCATTATAAAATCTGTGAAAATCCCTTTAAATCTGCGACCAAAATTTGTGATTTCAAACTTCAAATCAATATCATCTTTCTTTAAAATCATCCTTTCAATAATATTCCAAAACTCGCTGTAATTAAATTTCATTAAAATAAAGGATTGTTTAATTTACACCCCTAAAGAAAAACGATTGCTTTATGAACTACACACTACCGCTTAAAAGCGTTGGCATCAACGATATTTCACTTGTTGGCGGAAAAAATGCTTCCCTCGGCGAAATGCTGCAGAATCTTACTGCACTTGGTGTTAACATTCCCGATGGTTTTGTTATTACGGTTGATGGTTACTATGAGTTCGTAAAATTTAATAATCTGGAGGAAAATATAAAGGAAATTGTAGACGCTATCGACTACGATAACATCGAGTCTTTAAGACGTGGCGGCATGCAGGTTCGCCAGCTCATCTTAAATGGAAGATTCCCAAAAGAAGTAAGCGAGGAAATTATAGAATCATACAAAAGTATTTCACAATTATATGATCAGGAATTTACAGATGTTGCAGTGCGAAGTAGTGCAACGGCGGAAGACTTACCTGATGCTTCGTTTGCCGGGCAACAGGAAACCTTTTTAAATGTTAGAGGACCGGGAACATTGATTGATTGTGTAAGAAATTGCTTTGCCTCGTTGTTTACTGACAGGGCAATTAGTTACCGCCAAAGTTTTGGGTACAGTCATTTTCAATTGGCATTATCTGTGTGCATTCAAAAAATGGTGCGTAGTGATTTAGGTGCCTCCGGTGTGGCGTTTTCTATTGATACTGAAAGTGGTTTTAAAGATGCGGTGGTAATAAATGCTTCTTACGGTCTAGGCGAAATGATTGTACAGGGCGCAGTTTCTCCGGATGAATATATCGTTTTTAAACCCCTAGTGAAAGAAGGTTTCAGCGCCATCATTGAAAAGAAGATGGGGAACAAAGATAAGATGATGATTTATGGAGAGGGTGGCGATGAAAGAGTAAAAATTATTCCAACAGAAAACGCCTTTAGAAATCGTTTTTGCTTGAAAGATGAAACAATAATAAAGCTGGCAAAATGGGTTGCTATTATTGAAGACTATTACACAAAAATAAAAGAAAAATGGACGCCCATGGATGTTGAATGGGCAATTGACGGGCTATCAAAAGAACTGTTTATTGTGCAGGCAAGACCCGAAACGATCCACTCTCAAAAAGACCACAACTTTATTACTGAATATAGAATTGAAGATCAAAATCGTCACGAAAAATTAATAACTAAGGGCATAGCTGTGGGCGATAAAATTGGTGCGGGAAAAGCCACAATTTTATATTCTTTAGATAAACGGGTGAGCGAAGGTCATGAGTTTGTTGCAGGCTCTGTATTGGTTACAGATATGACTGATCCTGATTGGGAACCCATCATGAAAAAAGCCTCGGCCATTATTACCAACAAAGGCGGTAGAACCTGCCATGCAGCAATCGTTGCAAGAGAGCTGGGAGTGCCCGCTATTGTTGGTTGTGGCAATATTACAGAGTTGATAAAAGAGGGCGAATTTATTACTGCATCATGTGCAGAAGGCGACGAAGGGTATATTTATAGAGGAGAAATTAAATATGAAAAATCAGAGTATGATCTAAGGAATTTGCCAACGGTAAAAACCGATATCATGTTAAATGTTGCATCGCCGGGGTTGGCTTTTCAATTCTCCCATTTACCCAATAAGGGTGTCGGTTTGGCAAGAGAAGAGTTTATCATAAACAACTACATTCAAATACACCCATTAGCATTGTTAAACCATCGCACTTTAAATGATGAGGCATTAACAGCAGAAGTTGAAAAAAGAATTATTGGCTATGAAAATGAAGAAAACTTTTTTATAGAAAAATTATCAAATGGCATAGCAAAAATTGCAGCATCTTTTTATCCAAATAAAGTGATCGTAAGGTTTTCTGATTTTAAGAGCAATGAATATTTTAATTTGTTGGGCGGCAAATATTACGAACCACACGAAGAAAATCCAATGATCGGGTGGCGTGGAGCATCCAGGTATTATTCAGAAACTTATAAGCCTGCCTTTGCATTAGAATGCAAAGCCATTAAAAAAGTGAGAGACGTAATGGGTTTAAGCAATGT
>JBBRPX010000385.1:0-2484 GCA_038227505.1 Chitinophagales bacterium | reverse complement strand
CTGCTACACCGCCCACGGCAGCACCGATTATTGCACCCAATGCAGTATTACCATTTTTACCCACATGGTTACCAATAATACCGCCAATTACTGCACCGCCAACACTGCCTATAGCAACACCTTTGTTTTGGTTGCTTGCCCGCCTTGTTGTATCGCAACTTGTCGCTAATAATGAAATACCTACCAGACCGTAAAACGTTTTTGTCATAAAATTTTTCATGTTGTATTTTTTTAAAATTTAAATTCTTACAAAATTGTAAATGAAAGATGCTGTTTTTCCTTCAAAAGGGACGTCGCTTTTTAGTTGCATATTGGTTCCGCTGAGGTTTAAAATAGTGAACCGGAAACCTGCCTTGCCTTCGTCCATATCCTTGTATTTAGTATCTACTCTTTTATATTGAAGCATTTTTGGTCCACCGGTTTCTTCAAAAATTGACCAACGGATATTTCTTTTGATGGCAACACATTCCCCACCATTTTTACTGATTTCATATGTGCCTAAACTGTTGTACTTATCAAACCTCCAGGTACTACCGATAAAGCAATTAAAATCAGCCTCATTTAATACCTGTGCTTTAATTTTCCCTGTAATGCCCTCTGTGGTAATTGTTTGAAGTTGCCAGTTACCAACCACCGACTTTTCATAAGTGCGGGCTTGCTTTGAGCTTGAACAGGATGAGACAATAAACACTATTAAAAGTGTGCTTATTACCAAACTTAGTTTTTTCATTTAGTTAATTTTTGGGTTATAAGATGTAAAGCATTGGAGCACGGCAACAATAGCTGATATAATGTTTTCAATTTTAATGCCAAAGAGATGTTTCAGAATGTTTCGTGCGCATAATACTATTAACCACTGGTAACAAAGTGCCGATGATTTAAGGAGCAACATTTAAATCATCGGAAAAATCTTAGGCAGATTCAAATTGTTTTAAAAACCTTAAATCGTTCTCGCTAAACAAGCGCAGGTCTTTTATTTGGTAAGAAAGCATCGTAATTCTTTCAATGCCCATACCAAATGCGAAGCCAGTATATTTATTGCTGTCTATACCACAGTTATCCAACACTTTTGGATGCACCATTCCACAGCCTAAAATTTCGACCCAGCCAGTTTTTTTGCAAACATTGCAACCCTCTCCCCCACAGATAAGGCAGCTGATATCCATTTCGGCACTTGGCTCGGTAAATGGAAAATAAGAGGGGCGAAAACGAACTTTTACATCTGCCCCAAACATTTCAGTTACAAAAAAGTAAAGTGTTTGTTTAAGATCAGCAAACGATACATTTTCGGCTATATACAACCCTTCTACCTGGTTAAAAAAGCAATGTGCCCGTGCGCTGATGGTTTCGTTTCTAAAAACACGACCGGGGCAAATTATACGCAGTGGCAACTTCTCTTTCTGCATTTCTCTTATTTGCACGCTGCTGGTATGGGTACGTAAAAGCCAGTCAGGATTTTGAGATATATAAAACGTATCCTGCATATCTCGGGCAGGGTGATTTTCAGGTAAATTAAGAGCCGAAAAATTATGAAAATCATCTTCAATTTCAGGCCCTTCTGCCACGGCAAAACCAAGGGTATTAAAAATAGCAATGATTTTATTTTTTATGATACTGATGGGATGCCTTGTGCCCAAAGGTGCGGGTGTACCCGGCAAGGTCAGGTCCAAATCACCCATAGCGTTTTTTGACGCCACAGCTTCTACCACGGTAAAAGAGGCGAATTTATCTTCTGTAAAAATCTTGAACTCGTTTAATAATTGGCCTGCTTCCTTTTTATTCTCCACAGCCACGTTTCTCATTTCGCCCATAATGGTTTTCAACAACCCTTTTGTACCCAGGTACTTTATGCGAAATGCTTCTTTTTCTTCTGCTGTTGCAGGATGTTCCTTGTTTATTTCAGCCTTGTAATTATCAATTAGGGTATGCAAATTTTCCATGTTGCAAAGATAATGATTTGCAAATTTGAATATTTGGGGAGATGCAGCTAAAAATAGTAATGGTTTAATAATTTATTAACATCTAAGGATTTAAAATCATATCATTTCCATCATACATTTATGCCTTAAAACAACACTTTACATGGACTCCGACTCGGGCAGTTATTTTAACAGCTCCATGCTTTTTAAAGCATCAATACTCACCATCAGTTTTACAACCATTTATTTTTACAAAACAGGCAAACAATTTAATGTATCGCCCTCTGCTCTAGCAAAACCAGACACCGTTGTAACAGTTACTGCCACAAAACCAATGGTGAAAAAGAAAAAGACAACAATCTATTTAACCTTTGATGATGGGCCTGACAAAGGAACAAGGATTGTTTACCACATTTTAAAGAAGGAGGCAACGCCCGCCACACTTTTTATTGTAGGTGAGCATGTTTACGGCAGCCGCACGCAGCAAAATATGTATGACTCCTTAAAAGCATGTAATTATTTTGAACTTGCTAACCATAGCTTTTCGCATGCGTTTAGAAATAAT
>JBBRPX010000384.1:0-2486 GCA_038227505.1 Chitinophagales bacterium | reverse complement strand
TAATGTTTAAGCAAGTGTTCATATTATTTTTTAAAATCTGAGAGTTGAAATCTAAACCAAGGCAACATCTTAAACACCTTTAACAATAAAAGCAAAAGGTTAATAAAGAAAGATAAAGCCGTAGCGTAAGCCGCCCCAATCCCTCCATATTTTTCTATAAAATAATAGTTGAAAACAAGGTTAGTTATTATATTAATGATTGCCAACCAAATAAGAAATTTTGTTTTTTTATAATAATAAATATAGGAGGAAAAAAGCATATATACGCCCCAAAAGAAATAGCCAAGGCTTACCCAGAGCACATACGTATATCCTTGCAAATATCTAATGTCCATAAAATACTTAAAAAAGAATGGGCTGGCAATATTCATGATGAAGAATATCACCAACAGTCCTCCAATACATATATAGGTGAATCTTCTTATTTGTCGCTCTTGGTCTTCATCTATCGCTTTAAGACGTTCCATAATGAATGGGGTGGCTATATTAGCTAATGCGCTTGCACCAATGAGCATTACAGTTCCAATGGTATAGCCTACACTGTAAATACCAGCTTCTTTTAAAGAAACCATCTTAGAAATAAATAACCTGTCAGACTGGTTCACTACAAATTTGCCTAAGCTGTGAAAAATCAAAGGTGCGCCAAATATTATGCTTGCCTTTACGTATTTCCATTGTATATCCAGCGTGAGTAGCTTCTTCCGATAAAAATATAAAAAACTAACTGCTGTAAATATTATAGAAGTGACGACCCACGAAAGAAGCCTTCCTTTCCAACCCATCCCCATATATACTACTAAAAACAAGGTGAGACCTACTTCGACCAAAACTCTCAAAATATTATAAACTGCGTAGTATTTAGAGTCCTTTATTATAATTTGATAGGAGGATATGGTATCTATATATATAGTCATAGCCGCCAGTGGAAACATACTTAATGCCCACCATTTAGCATCTGCAGGAAGTTCTAATATCCCTGCGAGATAATCATAAAAAAAATAGCCTAAGAAAAAAAGAACAATAGTGGGTAGTATAGGTATTACAGCTATCGAGGAAAATAATGAAGCGAATTTCCTTTGGTCTTCCATATGAAAATACTCCACCGTTATATAACTATATGCCACAAGACTCACTAAAGGTATTACAATGGTTACATAAGTATTAATGAGTGCCAATAAGCCATAGTCAGTTGGAGTTAGGTAGTGCGACAACACGGGCATTAGCAGAAAATTTACGCCTGCACCAAAGAAGCCTACAAAAGTATATATGCTAAGGGAACGTAGGGATTTCATGAAGTATTAGCTATATCCTTTTAAAGGCCAAATAGTAAATGTCAAATGTACCATATAGATCAATAATAATTCCAGAAAAAATTGAAAGTTATAAAGCAATTTTAGAAAAGATTTGAAGAAAGTTGGAAATGTAGAAACCTGATAGTAATATGACGAAATAAATTCCTAAAACTCAACCGAACTTGCTTAAACCTAAAGATTTATTCGTGGTCAATTCAAAGTTTTTATACCTTCAGTATCAAATCCATAACATTTACACATTTTGAGAATCCAGGTATTTACACCCTCTTTTCAAAATCTCTTGATAATTTTTCTGTTATTAATTAAAATAAATTTCGATTAATTCTTAGACTTTACAGCATTCCTAATTACAATACTCCACTAAAGCTACAAACTTAAAATATAATTTTCTTGAGTACGCTTAGTAATGTTTCTTAACCTTTAAGGAGCAATTTGCGAATTTAAGAATTCAATCATTTCAGCTATTTGAGTTTCTAGTGTGAATTTAGATTTAAAAGTATTCTTCATTTCCTCTTTATAAATTATTTCCACTCCCCTGCTTTCATAAACGTAAGTAAGTCTTTCTGCCAGTGAATCAATATTATTTGATCTGAACAACAAACCATTTTTTCCATCTTCTATTATTTCGGGTATTCCACCCGTATCAGATGCTAATATTAAGCATTGCTGCATCAATGCCTCTATAATCACATTTCCAAAACCCTCTGAAATTGATGGCACCACCACGAGATCTACAACGTTAAACAAGGATAGCAAATCCTTGTTTTGCATAGATCCATTTAAAATAAAATAATCTGACAGTTCATACTTTGATATTAAAACCTTTAACTTTTCCAAATCGGGCCCATCTCCGGCTATAATAACTCTAATGCTTGCTGCAGATAAATTTCTTTTATCTATAAACAATTTAAATGCCTCAACAAATAAAAAATGACCTTTAATTGCTGCATTTATAACACCAGGGACTACCAAAACAAATACATGCTTATTAATTTTGTACCTGTGCAAAAATCTTAAGCCTGCAACGTCATCTACATTATCCTGAGGTAAACTATTATAAATTATAATATTTCTTTTATTTACATAAAAATTTTTAACGACATCATTCTTTACTGCTTGTGATATGAAAATACTTTTATTGTCGGTAAGAAAAGCCATCGCTTTATTTACAAT
>JBBRPX010000383.1:0-2488 GCA_038227505.1 Chitinophagales bacterium | reverse complement strand
ATTGAAAGGCCAGTCCTGGTTAATAAGACTATAAAAACTTTGCCGGCCACTTACGATTTCAGTAATGTGAAAATGTGTATAGACAGGCCGGTTGTTAATGGAAATATCCCCGAAAGAAATTTTACTGTAGTGAAACAACCACCCAGGATCAATAACGATGGGAGCTATAATACAACTGGAGTAAGCCGCCAGCCATTGGCAGGTGAGACCAATAAAATGTGGGATCCCGGCCAAACGATTACCGTATTTCTTTCACCCAATAAGGGATCAGATCTTATAAGAGACAAGGTAAAATTTTATGCCCGCCAATGGGAAAATATTGCCAATATAAAATTTGATTTTGCAGCCAGCTTTAGTAATGCGAAAATAAAAGTGGAGTTTGACACTGATAATAGAAGCTGGTCATGGATCGGAAGAGAAGTACTCTTGAATCCATTCCAATTGTATACAGTCCATTTTGGTATGTTTACTAATTCAACTGCCGAAGATGAATTCAGGAGAGTGATTGAACATGAATTTGGACATGCACTCGGATTTATACATGAACACCAGTCTCCCTCGGGCGGCGGTATACTATGGGACAAAGAAAAAGTATATGCTTATTTTTCCGGCCCGCCCAATAACTGGACAAGAGGAGATGTGGACTTCAATATCTTTAACCGGTACTCAAAAACAAATACCAACTACTCTGCGTATGACCCATTTTCAATAATGCATTATGACTTTGCTGCAGATTTAACCACCAATGGTGTAGCAACACCTGTTAATACGGATTTTTCTACAATAGACAGGCAGTATGCAAAACAACTCTATCCATTTCCTCTTACACCTGCCAGTGCAAGCGGCACTTTACGTACCGGTGATGATTGTGATCTTGTTGACTTTACAGTGGAATACAATGCCGTACCGGCAGATAAAATAGAATTTAACTTACAGCTCGGCGAAATAAGCTCAAAAAAAGTCACCTGGTGGAAACAGGTCGGCATTCCAATGACAAACAATACAGAAACATTTTTATGGGTGCAAAATCATTCCTTAATAAGAGAAGAGAACAGGACAACTTTTACCATACAATTACCAGTTAACGGGATCGATATAAATAAAGGCATAAGTTTCTGGAAAGCCAAAATGCTGGGTGTACATACTTTACTCAATTATAAATGGAATGTATTACCTGCTGTTAAAGGCGGTTGCAGGATCATCTTATCGTGGAATAAAGACAGCTGTAATTAATAAATCCTGTTTTTAAGGGATAGCATAACAATTTTATTCAAAACATATTTGTGGTATAAAAATTATTTCAATGAAAAAGATATTACTATCGGGCATTTTTACTTTTATTGTTTTTACAATTTTTGCACAGGGCGGAAGGATCCGTATCTCATTCGCGGGATTCGAGTGTTACAGGGAAACCTGGGATGATATTTTGAACAGTGATGGAAAAGGCGATGAAGTCTTTTTTAATTTTTCTTTTTTACTCGCTGATAAAAACGGCAATTCAAAGTTGTCTTATGAAAAGCGTACCGGTGTATATGGTGATGCTACCGGGCCATTCTCCAACCGTATCAGTGCAGGCAGTTGTGTAGACCTGTTTGGTAATATGAAAGGAGGGATTAAAGCAGGTGATACATACCGCTGTAACGATGTTATCGGGGAATATGATATGGCCGATGGCGATATATTGACCATTATTCCTACCGCATGGGAACATGACCCGATCGCCGATAACTCTATTTCCTTTTCAACAACTATAAAAAGTTTTTACAATAATATCAATCAGAAGATGGCGCCGTTCATGATCGGCCTCAATGTATTAACCGGTAACCTTGGAGGGATCGTTTTTAGTACGGCAAGTTTAGGCTTATCAAAAATAAAAGCAGGCGGCGAACAGGGAGAATTAGGAAAAGCAGGTACACGTCCTATCGGTATGGAAAAGTATGGAGATTTTACTGCCAAACTTGTTGGATTAAATACACCTAACCTTGCTGCCATTTCTAATACCGATATGGGTTTTGGCAAAGGTGTTATTGCTGTAAATTATGATGAAGCCGCGGTAGGCAATCTTCGCGATCATGGCAATTACACGATGCTGATCAGGGTAGAATATTTCCCCAATCAAATTGCGGCAAACAATAATCCACCAGCAGCACCTGCTGTTAATAAAGCTGTAAAACAATTAAATATACCGGTCTCAGCCAATATTGTTGCAGGTACATGGACAGGTACTTATGGTACCGGGCAAAACAATGCACCTAGTTTTTATTCTTTCAAATTTAATACTGATGGCAGCATGCAGGTGGTGGATGCCAGTGGAAACATCATTGCAAAAGGAACTTATCTCTTATCAAACAATATGCTTAATGGATCTTATAAATATAATAATAACAACAACCCATTCTCATTTGCAGCTACTTTATCCTGTACTGAATTATATGGCACATGTGGAAGTGTTAACAATACATCTGTTTGAGGCAAATGGATAATGAAT
>JBBRPX010000382.1:0-2500 GCA_038227505.1 Chitinophagales bacterium | reverse complement strand
TTAAAATACTCGAAGTGAGAAAGGAATTTCCTAACTAAAGGTGTGCAACATCAAGCATTTACCCAAGTTTACATAAAAAAGTGTCCTTTAACATAAATTAACATTGTGGCACAGTTTAAGATAATTATTTACTGATTATTTCAAATTGAAATTAGTCTTTACAAAAAAATAATAAATTAAGTTTAGTGGGTCTTCACAATATGTTAGGCTGGCACAACAGGAAATAAAGACACCGCAATTTTCCAGCCTTCTTGCGGTGGCCAACGAAATGGCAGGCGAGTTTGTACCCTGTTTGTAGTGAAGTTAAGCGCAAGCCCCACTAAACAGATTTATTAAAACTGACAACTTTTTTAAATTATTTTATAACACCTAAAATTATCACGACCATGCATACATCCGCCATCGAACCAATTGACAGCAATATAACATCAGGCAAAAACAAATCTTTTTGGACAGCATCAACAGCACCAATTGTTTTTGAAAAACTAAAAGAAAATATTGAAACCGATGTATTAACTGTTGGTGGAGGTATATCAGGATTAACAACTGCATACTGTTTATTAAAAGCAGGTAAAAAAATAGTTTTAGTAGAAGATGGATATGTAGGCAGCGGAGAAACCGGAAGAACAACAGCACATATTACCTGTGCGCTCGACGACCGTTATTTTGAACTTGAAAAAATATTCGGGAAAGAAAAAGCAATGCTTGCAGCCAACAGCCATATGGAGGCAATTCAGTTTATAGCAAATACAGTTAAACACGAAAACATTGACTGCAATTTTAAACAGGTACCGGGATATCTATTTTTAAGCGTAGACGACACAAAAGAAACACTGGAAAAAGAATATGAAGCAACAAAAAATGCAGGACTTCTTACAGAAATGTTAGAACAGGTTCCTGGCTTGGCATCTGAAGAAGGAAGTTGGGCTATTAAATTTCCTGAACAGGGTCAGTTTCATATTATGAAATATTTGAAAGGTATTACAGAAGCAATCATAGGCATGGGCGGAAAAATTTATACCGAAACAAAAGCGGAAGAAATTTCCAAAGAAGGAGCAAAAGCAAATGGGTTTGAAATAAAAGCAAAACATGTAGTGGTTGCTACCAACGCACCCGTTAACGATTGGGTTGCAATGCAAACCAAACAATGGCCTTACCGTACCTATGTTATTGGAGCAAAAATTAAGAAAGGATTATTGCCGTACGCTTTGTGGTGGGACACAGGTGATAAAAATTCCAAGTGGATTGGGGCACCTTATCATTATGTTCGCCTGCAGGAACTTGATGAAACATATGACCTGTTAATTTCAGGTGGTGAAGACCATAGAGTCGGCCAGGCGGATGATGAAAATATTGCTGAAGAAGACCGCTATATTAAACTCATTGACTGGACGAAGAAAAGATTTCCCGCAATGGAAAACGTTGAATACAAATGGTCAGGTCAGGTAGTAGAGCCGGTAGATTCAATGGCATTTATAGGCAAAAATCCGGGCGACGAAAATATTTACATCATCACCGGTGATTCAGGAAACGGAATGACACACGGAACCCTTGGAGGAATTATTTTAACCGACATCATAACTGAAAAAGAAAATCCGTGGATAGATTTATACGATCCTTCACGAATAACTTTGAACACTACAGGTAATTATTTACACGAAGTAGGAAACATGGTTGCGCAATATGCAGATTGGGTTACTCCCGGCGATGTAGAAGATGCCAATCAATTAAAACCCGGCGAAGGCGGAATAATTTCTTCAGGCCTAAAAAAGATAGCTGCCTACCGGGATGAGCAAAATAACCTTCATATCTGTACCGCAGTATGTCCGCACCTTCAAGCAATCTTACAATGGAATGCAGAAGAAAAATCTTTTGACTGTCCTGCACACGGTTCACGCTTTACAACAGAAGGTAAAGTAATCAATGGTCCTGCAATTTCCGATCTAAAAAAATTAGAAGTAAAAGAAGAAAGTAAAATGTTACAAGGCGAATAATGTATTAAATATTTCTTCATTTGCTTTTATAAAACTATGACAGGTTTTTGCAATGACTACTGTCACCACGAATTATTCGCTAAAATTAAGTGGTTACAATATATAAGAAATGAGGCGAAGCTCCTTTCTGTATTTTTTCTATCACCCTTCAACAAAGCTAAAATGTCCAAGAGCTGTGTCGGACCTGCCGGCAGGGAAGGGGTAGCAGTGTGGTGCTATTTAGCGGCATACAGCACAGTCCCGCAAAAGGCGTATAGACTGACTAAAGCCAGACAAATGTTGCCCAATGCTGCAAAAAATAAAAGCCCATGAGTAATTCTCGGTCTTTAAAAAATATAAAAAAGATCCTAAATAATTACCAGTCCACCTGGTTGGTAATTTCATTTTTTACCTGTGGGTAAATTCTTCTATACAAATCTTCCAACACATCCTCTCTGCGGGGGCTGTTGAAATTGTTATTGTTTATTGTTGCCCAGTCGTTGTTGCTCAATGCACGTCTGTCGCCG
>JBBRPX010000381.1:0-2513 GCA_038227505.1 Chitinophagales bacterium | reverse complement strand
TATTTTATTTTTTATTTTTATTTTTTAAATTTGGATACATGTATACCCCTGCGTTGCTGAAGTACCTGAGACATTATTTGTGGTGTGGATAACTAGAGAACGCTATACATTATAGAACCCGAAGCCTTCCCGCTGAGCTTGGCATACAATCTCACTCTGCTTGTCAAGCCTTTCTCGCCCTCCTTAACTGAAAGGGCTTGACAAGCGTTCAATGTATGCACTCCCGCCATATCTCATGCCCGTATAGATTCAGTAACTTCTTGTTTTGTGTTTTTTTATTCTAGTGAAACCGTATAAAATAATTTCAATGTTTTATGGGATTTATACGGGAGCCGTATAAATATTTTAAAATTTGCCATGTAACTTTTATGCAGGTTGAACAATACAGAGCAATTAAAATAAAAGAATTGGAATACATTGTTCCAACAAAGGCAGGAGCCACTTTCAGTCAGTTATGGCAAATCTTTTATTATACGCGAATGTTTAAATATATTTCGTATAGGAATTTCACTCAAATAAAAACTAGCTATAATAAAATTTGTACCTACGATAAACTTCATGCCTTATGTGAGTTAGGATATTTTAAAAGTCCACAACGGGCAGTCTATTGTGCAACAAATAAAGTACTTCCGATTTTGCAAGAAGCTGGCTATCCAACTGAATTATTGCCGGCAGAAGCTACAGGGTTTGGTGATATAAATGAACTTAATAACACTGATGTATTTGTAAAAACCGTTAAATTACCACATTTTAAAATTCTGATATATCCCAGATTCAATAATTTAATTCCCGATGCATTACTAGTACAGCTTGATGAGAAAACTAGAAAATATAAACTTACCTTTTTAGAGATTGAAGCTTCTAAATCAAAGTGGCACGATTATCTGTTGAATAAAAAAGAACAGTATATAAAACTTTCTCAAGAATTAACTTTTTATAATGACTGGAAAGAAATTGCTCCAAAATTAGGGCTCCCAATTCCAAAGACTACAGATTTTAAATTTTCTGTTACATTTGTATGTACTGTGAAAAAAGATTTCGGGAAGGGTTTTAAATTTGTAGGAGACATTAGCAATGTATGAGGCAATTAGAAAATTTCCAAATCCTAAACTAAATGATTCCGGCTGGGTTATTGTTGGATTAATATCATTATATGACTGGTATTATATTATAAGTAAAACTTATAATCATTTTGCTCATCCGACACCAATGCTATCGGGTGATTGCATACGAGGTATTTATATTTTTATATGCTTACTTGTTGGAATAGTTACAGCACCATTTGCTTGGTGGGTTTTAATTATTATTTATAGAATCTTTGCTTCATTCTTATTATCGTTACGAGACATTCCGGATTATGTTAAACAGCAATGGCCGTTACTTAAAATTATTTGGTCAACTAGTGGGTATTCAAAATATAAAGCGTTTGGAAATTTAGCTCTATATATAATGCTCCGCACCCGTGTGTTAGCGTTTCTCTTTGCATTTATTACAGTTGGAATTTTAACGTGGTTTTTTGTGTACAAACAATATACATATAAATGGGATTACAGAAAAATTAGGTTTTATTATGGTGAACAAATTGAGCCTGTTAAGTTTTATCCTAACACAGACTATACGTTTGAATCGTCATCACATTTATTTGCAATCTATATGAACGGAATGAGGTATAGTGTCGGTGACGAATACATAAAAGATGCTTATGGCAGATCGATGACTAATCCCGAAAAAAAAGATTTATATCTACCCGATATATGGAATGTCAGTTTTTCAGATACTGCTAAAGTGCAATTTGTTTTTTACTCCGAACCTATTAATCAGATTTTTGCACAGTCGTTTGAGTTATGGGCTGACAAGCGGAAAGGAAGAACTATTACATTTGGTACTCATTAATTTGAAATGGGAATAAATAACTTAAAAAATATTAAAGAATGATCTGGGTTGTAATTATTCTTGCTGCGCTTGTTGCTTTCGTTGGGGGTTTACTAGACTTTATGTATAACCAATTTAATGTTACCAAGATGCTTTTTATAGATTCATGGTGGGGAATTATTGCAACAATCTCTGGATTTATTTCTGTCCTTCTATTTTATGCATCGGCAAAAACATATATAGATGTAAAAATTAATGAAAGTTTTCTGCCGACTATAGGTAAAGACGGCAATTTAAAATTTCAAAACGAATTAAAAAAAGGAGATACAGCTATGAGTAAGTTACCTTTAGATATTACGAACGATATTGAAAATTATGATAAGTCTCGGGAAATAGATTTAGCGCAAGTTACAATGAACAGTATGGTTCAGAAAATGGCATATATTATGATGAAGCCTGGTCCGGTTTTTTTCAAAGGCTGGGGTAATAAACGATTGCAACTTGATGTAGAGAGAGTACACATTATTAATGATTATATAGAGGCAGTCAGAGGTTCGTTGCAGTCATACACTCACTTACGTGCAGATGCGGTAATTTCTTTCTATAAAATAGAGAAGTTAGCTCAAATTGAAAAAAATGAG
>JBBRPX010000380.1:0-2550 GCA_038227505.1 Chitinophagales bacterium | reverse complement strand
GGCAGAAAGGCAAAACAATCACCAAACCTTCTTTCAACGGACAGAACATGACAATTAACAAATCACCACCTCAGTCATCAAAAATTATTGCTATTTTTAAAACTAATTTTATCGACATGAAAACATATAAATCAATTATTTTTTTTGCTTTACTAACATTCGCAAGTTGTAAAAAAAATCACACCGAAAATATTTGTAGTGGAATAAAACAACCAAATGGAAAATTTATAATCAAGGAAATATTAGGCGACACTGCATTTGTAGCAGACACAATTTTTCGTGACAATTATGTTCAATTTCAGGCATTGGACACCTATGAAAGTGTTAATTGGAAATTAGGCTCTGACCCAAGAGATTGGAGTAGTCCTGATTTTTCTTTAAGCTTCATTAATGCTTTAGGTACTATTTCTATTAATTTCACAGGTAAAAAAATGGCTAACAGTCAATGTTTTCCTCAGGATAATGGCACTTATAAAACTTCACAAAATTTAACTATCGTTGAACAAGTTGAGAAACCATACTTATCAATTAGCCCCTTAGTTGGAAGATATCAAGGGTACTTTACTGATAACCCTGCTGATACATTTACAACCAGAATTGATTATTTCGATAGTTCAAAATATGAAATTGCAGTTACAGGAAGCAAAAATTTTTATTGGATAAGCAATATGCCCAAAGGATTTATTTCTACCTTAGGTTGGAGTTATCCTGAACTCAAATATGGGCAACCAATAGACATGGGTTATAAATGTTTTCAATTTGGTTCAGGTTCAAGCGCAATACAAGGAAGAGGTTGGCTTTCGCATGATACGCTTAATATTAGCTATGGCAATGATATAGTCGGAAGAAAAAAATTTATTGGAAAAAAACTTTAAATAAATCATCATGAACAAAAAACTATTTTACACAATTATCGCATTATTATCATTTACAAATTCTCAAGCACAATATCCTTGTGTAAATGGTATAAGTACAAATTATTCAAACCCTATCAACACACAGTTGCCATCGAAAAAAAATACTTTTTTCAATTGGCAGGATTCTATTTATTCCGTACAACCAATAAATACTGATTGTATCAGAGGAGCCCAAATGGAATCCCCATTTTACAAAATTGATAATTTAGAAGGATTGCGGGATAGTAAGGATATGAAATGGGAAGATGGTTGGGAATTAGTAAGAAGAGGATTTGGCTTAACTGACCAAAATATTTATACAACAGACCCTGTCCCTAATGCTTATTTAGTTTTGTATAATAAATATACTGGCATTTTAAGGGTACTGTTAAAAGTATGTAGGGGAGCAGATTATAATGCTGCGAAAATTACAATGAATTTCAATTCGCTTTCACAAATAAAAACAGATTTATTAGAGCTTAGTAGAGGAAGTGTTTCTGCAATTGATAAAAAATTTTCGGCTACAGCATTCGCTGCAGGTTCAAAATATGTAAATGACAACACAAAATGGTTTTATGCAGATTTCCCCATGATGTATGACCCATGCACCTGTATCTACAAGTCAAAACTTAATATTTTGTCAGACTTAATTGCATCTTCACAAATTTCCTTAGAAGGTGGGATTACGGGAGATATTTATACTAAAGATGTCGGAGGGAAAGCGCAAATTCAAAAAGACGGTTCATTTGGGTGGAAAGATTTTTCTGGATTAGTAAACGGAAAAGTGAGTACTGTTTATAATGGCATAAATGGTTTTGTAACAGCAACACAAGGTTTTGCAACCAATATTGGTAATGTTGACACTGCCAATAAAAAATCGGCATTAGATAATTTAGGTAATTTTCTTAAAAATAATTCGTTTCTCAAAGCTGGCTTAAATGCTGTACCATGGTTAAAATCTGCTGTGAGTTTGATTGATATTTTTACTGGAGGTGGTAAAACAACAACCGGACCTACGGAAGTAAAATTATTACCATTAGCAGTCAATCTTTCAGTAAAATTGAATGGAACTATTTCAACAGTAAATCCTTATCATAATATTATTTTTACAAACCCTGGAAGTAAAGATGCACAACTTGACCCTGATACATATCCTTATTATAATGAAGTATTGGGAGTATTTAATCTAATTAAAACCCCAGTTGCTTTCAAAACCAACAATGGTGGTATTTGTGATGATAGCAGAAGGGCATATGGAACAATTTACGATTACAAGTTTAGATTTGATGCTGACTCATTATTTTATGTTCTCAACGGGGCCGCCGGGCTTACCATACAAAATATGAAAGCAGCAATTATTATTAAAGCAAGACCCATTGTTGTAGACACTACAAATATGACAAACAGGCAACTAAATGCTTCTTTTCCTTTTTTTGAAGGTAAAGATGCCATTGAGAATACATATAAATTTAGAACAGACTATTTTGATATGAAATGTTTAGATAGGGAGATTTTAAGTTTCAGAGGTGCCTCAAATACACTTGCTGCACAACATTGTAATGCTACGAGCAATTGGAACATAAATGCTGATACATTATATTTGAAATTTATGATAAACCTGAAACGTAATAACACAACACCTACTTCACAAAAT
>JBBRPX010000379.1:0-2553 GCA_038227505.1 Chitinophagales bacterium | reverse complement strand
AGTGCAGCAGCAACTTATGTTACTGGTTTAGGTGCAGGTTGGTATTTACCATCTATTGATGAATTAGGGCTACTGTATTACAACCGTTACTCGGCACAAAAAGGTTTAAGAGCTGGTGGCTTCACTTTACTATCAACAACAGCTGCCTATTGGAGTAGCACGGAGACCAGTGCACCCGTTGCGTTCGCCTTCAACTTCGACAGTGGCAACGCACTCATCTTCAATAAGGCTAATCCCCTTTCAGTAAGGGGAGTTAGGGCTTTTTAACTATTTATCTATTTAACAATTTAAATATTACCGCGAAGCGGTCGATTTTTATTTTTAAGTTTTAGCGTATGGCATTGTATTATGATTTACCAGTTTACCGTGATACTTATAAACTGATATTAAAGATATTTGAATGTACCAAAGACTTTAGTAAAGAATATAAGTACACACTGGGACAAGACATGAAAAGGGATGCTTTGCAACTGGTACGCAGTATTTATAGAGCTAATAAAGCGCAACAAAAAGCGGTGCATTTAGAAGCATTTATGGATGATTTTGAATTGCTAAAATTAGAAATACGCCTGTGTGTAGATATGAAAATACTACCCATTAAAAAACAAGCCGAGCTTAGTTTATTAATGGAAAGCATAGGCAAACAAATTACTGGTTGGCGTAATGCCAATGCAGTATAGCCGGAGTTACTGTTGTTAAGGTGACAGTAAGCGAGCAAGTTTTGTTTAAAAAGGGCAAATGGACTGCGAAAGCAGTAAAAAAAATATGTGATGCACCATTACGCAAAAACATAAACACTCATTTGCAATACAGCTAACTATTGGAGTAGCACGGAGAACAATGCAACCAATGCGTTCAACTTCAACTTCAACAATGGCAACGCAAACAACAACAATAAGAATAACACCTTTTCAGTAAGGGGAGTTAGGGCTTCTTAAACAAAACAAAAATGCCCGAAGCGTAAAAACTTCGGGCATTTTATTTTAATAGAAAAAACAGATGCAACAACTATCTTTATTTGATGAAGTTCCAACAAAAAAGCCCCAAGTAAACCTTGGTGAGTTATTTGAAGCCTACTTTAATTGCCGAAGCAATAAACGTAATACCGCCAATGCAATTGCTTTTGAGGTAGATTATGAAAGTAATTTGATTGCACTTTGCGAAGAATTAAACAACGGCACTTATCAAATTGGTAGGTCAATTGCATTTATAGTAAATAAGCCAGTAAAACGAGAAATATTTGCTGCCGATTTTCGTGACCGTGTGTTGCATCATTACATCATCAATAAACTAAACCCATTATTTGAAAAAGAATTTATACACGATAGTTATGCTTGTAGAGTTGGTAAAGGCACTCACTTTGGCATTAAAAGGGTAAATAGTTTTATAAAATCGTGTTCCAAAAATTATAGCACAAATTGCTATATTTTAAAATTAGATGTGCAGGGCTTTTTTATGCATATTAATAAACAAAATCTTTTTTGACCGCTTATCCGTTTTTATCAACCAAAAATATTTAGAATCCGATAAAGAGTTGCTGATTGAATTATGCAAAAAAATAATTTTTAACGAGCCAACAAAAAACTGCATCATAAAAGGCAAAAAAACCAATTGGAATGGTTTACCGAATAATAAAAGTTTGTTTCATAGTCCGCCAAATTGTGGTTTGCCTATTGGCAATTTAACAAGCCAAATATTTGCTAATTTTTACATGAACACCTTCGACCATTTTATGAAAAAAGAACTAGGCATTCCTTATTATGGGCGGTATGTAGATGATTTTATAATCGTTCATCCCGATAAAGAATACCTAAAATCATTATTGCCGACAATTGCCGATTTTCTAAAAAACAAATTACAGCTAACGCTTCATCCTAAAAAAATATACTTGCAACATTACACCAAAGGCGTTCAATTTTTAGGAACTGTTATAAAACCCAACAGAATATATATTGCCAATCGTACTAAAGGGAATTTTTACAACGCTGTACAAAAACAAAATGAAATAGTGAAGCAACATAAACCCGACAAAGAAACACAAGCAATTTTTTTATGCAGCATGAATTCGTATTTAGGAATTATGAAACATTACAAGACCTACAACCTGCGAAAAAAAATGCTTTTCAAAAACCTAAGTGCTTGGTGGTGGAATTATGTATATTTGAGTGGCGGTTATGCAAAATTTGTACTGAAGAATAAAACAACGAACCGCTAACAGTACCTAAAAAAAATGCGGGCGGAAGTATAAGTTTTTTGCCTACAATTGGTCGCTTCGCGAAATTTTGTTATTTTTATGTAGGCAAAAAAAGTACAGCATTTCGGCAACTAATAAATATTGTGTCGGTAGAAAACATTTCGGTTTCAAAGCCGCACTTCTTTTAGCTCCAAAACGTTATGGGCAACTTTAAAATGACACGTATACTAACGACATTCATATTGACAATTTTTATTTCTGGTTGTTGCTCATACGACAAGAAGGATTTTGACTTTAATTCAAACGACCTACGACCAATTTCGTCATTTAAGCAAGGTGACACAATCTACTATGAAAGT
>JBBRPX010000378.1:0-2565 GCA_038227505.1 Chitinophagales bacterium | reverse complement strand
TTAACAAGTGATGCGTATACTTTACCTAATCCTGAATTTATATTTGAAAACTTTATTTTGCTCTGATTAATTGTTCCTACCCAAGAATTTACAAACCAAAATTTTTCTGAGCCCGGAATAACAATACTTGCATCATAATTAATTTCGAACGCCGAACCATAAAAATTACTTTGCGCATTTGAGGCAGACCCAATATATACATCCGCTTTTACGGTATCTGTTGGCAAATAACTCGACTGATTAAAAACCAGATAAACATCCGGATTTACAGAGCCTACAGCATGTGCACTACTTAATTTTGCCGGATGATTCAATCCAAAATTCAGGTTCAAAGCCAAAGTATCGGCAAAGGCAATACTACCGTCTCCGTCGCAATCGGCAAATTTTAAATTGTTTCCATTATTGGTTTGAATCTGTATCCAATCTGTACAATTTTGTCCCACCCAGGTATTACTTGCCGAAGAGCGTATATTTCCTGTCTGACCAAAATATATTCCTATTGGAAGTAAATCAGAATTGGCTGCGTTTAAATCATTATCAGCGTCTCCGGGCCAAACCAAACACTGGCCTATAGTTATTGCCGATACAGCGCTCGCGCTACCAATACATCCTGTAGCAGTTCCTGTAACCGTATAAGTTGTATTTACGGTTGGCGTTACAACTATTGATTGCGTGCTCTGCCCACCCGGACTCCAAGTAAATGAATTTGCACCCGTGCAGGTTAAAGTTGCTGAGTTTCCAGGACAAATTGAAGGACTGTTTACATTTACAAGAGGGCCTGGATTACCCTTAGTAAAAGTAAATGCTCCCTGCATATTAGAACAAACTGAACTGCTGAAAGTATAAGTTACTGTATACGTTACACCGGCAGTAAGCAACGTAGGATTGATAGCGCAATAACCATTATGCAAGTCAGTTAATGCAGAAGTTCCCGAAGGAGCTATACTAAAATTTGCAATACCAATATTTGTATTTGCAGGGATGGAAACTGTAAAATTATTTATTGTATTTGTCCATACAAAAGGGGTTGACACAGTAGAAGGCAGAACCGAATTATCCCAACAATTCTGAACAGTTACTGAAAAAGTGTTCCAAGTGCCTGCAGTTTTACTAAAAACCCAATCATGCTGCTTGGTATAATCCATATAACAATTTAATAAAGCCCAAACTGAAGCACCTGAAAACGGAGGAATCGTTCCTCCAATAGGAAACATACATCCACCGGGGCCTACACACCCCATACTATTTCCGCCCTCGTAGAATGCTTCAGTACCTCTCACTCTTGCGTTGGTATAATATAAATTATACTCTGTTTTTATACAAGGAGTAAAAATATCAGTTATTGGATTTGCAATAGAGTTCGGTTGGTTTGCCCATATATAAAAAGGCATATTACTGCAATAAGTAGTAGCATTTGCAATATAAGTTGTTCCTCCGGTATAAATATTAAGCGAGTCTTGAGCAAGTAAAGGTAATGAGGTTGGACAAGCGCTAGAAGATTTTTCCGTTGAAGAATTGCCTTCTTTTATAGCATTATTGTGATTAAAGGCGGAATTTTGAGCAAAAGTTGAGGTAGCAATTAAAGCAAAACAAAATAGTGGTGGATTCTAAAAATTCATTTTTATGGATTTTAATAAAAATCGGAGAACCCGTTAACCGATTTTTGGTAATCTGTTTTTCAAAAATACATTATTTTTTTCTTACAACCTACTAATTTTTCTATCTATCTATCTATCTATCTATCAGTGTATTTAATGTCTAATCTTATGGTTTGTTCGTACCTAAATAAATTGTATGTTAAATTTATAAGCCCTATTATTCCAGTTGCTCTTACTATTCCAACTGCGCGTATAAATAAGCCATTCATGCTTTGTTCCATAAATCCAAATACGTGTTCTACCCTTGCTCTTGTTTTTGATTTTTCTTTATTGGTAGCTTTTTGTTCATCTGTTAATGGTGCGTTGCGGTAACCTTTCTCGTGAACTTTATTTTTCATTTTATATTTTTCAATCGTTTTCTCTTGTTCTTCGCCTGTATAAGCACTATCGGCATGTAATACTTGCCCTTTATCTTTTTCATCCAATAAATCTTCTAAAGCTTGCGAATCATGCACTGAGGCATCGGTAACAACATACGTATTTATGAATTTACTTTTTGTGTCAACTTTTGCATGATTTTTATAACCATAAAACGTTTCCTTGTTTTTTTGTGTCCAACGTGCATCAATATCTTTATGGCATTTTTTATGGGGATGCTCATTCCATAAATCATCCCCTTCTCCGTTTTTTATTTTCTCATTTTCTTCTCGAGTATTACGCTGACGTGGTGCTATAGTAAAGCTTGCATCCACAAGCTGGCCTTCGTTAAAAATTAATTCTTTAGATTCTAAATGACTTTTAAATTGATGAAACAAATCCTCCACAAGTCCTTCGTTTGTTATTGATTCCCTAAATGCCCATACTGTTTTTTCATCAGGTATTTTATCGCCTGTTTCTAAACCAAGAAAACTTTTAAAACTAATTCTATCAATAATTTGATACTCTATTTGTTTATCGCCAAGGCCAT
>JBBRPX010000377.1:0-2591 GCA_038227505.1 Chitinophagales bacterium | reverse complement strand
GTTTACCTATCAAAGCCCTTCTTTTAAAAATTTGCATTTATCTTTTTGTTGTGCGTTCGTGCTGCTACGTCCACGAAGCTGTATCGTTTAAAGTTGGCTTTCTTTCATTTTATTGTCGTTACATAAATATTAGTTTCCGGAAATTTATCTGTCATCTTTTTTACCTCAAATAAATTATTGCGTGTAAAAGAGGAATTAAAAAATACCTGTATGTAACTTGATATAATTAATAAACCTCTGTTCTTATTAATAATAACTCCTGCAGTCGGATTGCGGTAATATTGTATAGTTGCAAACGGAAAATCAGTGAAAGTAAAATGATTAGTTCCCGATATGGTTATCGCATAAGATTTAGTATGCTCATTTTTCATCAATACATTCTGCCATGTTTGTTTGCGTTCAATACCCATAGAATCCCATTTTGCTTTTGAACCTTCCTCTTTAAACCTTTCTGCTTTAAATAAAGGTGCATTCAAAAGAATAAGAGTAGGTTTATTTAATCCTTCTTGTTCTACTTTTCCAAAGGGGTCGCCATCCAAATCAATGCAAGCTGCGAACCGATTATCAGTTCTGCAAGTCTCAAGTGCAGCTGCACCACCCAAAGAATGCCCAAGTACACCTGCTTTATTAAAATCAATACTATTTATTAAATCTGTTAATCCCTTTTCTTTAGTTTTTTGTAACCAGTCAAAAACAAAGGTTACATCTTTTGCCATCTCTTCACATTTAGCTATTGGGTTACCATCATAAAGTGTATTGATAGCTTTTCCGTTGAGCAAAACTAACAAGCCGCTGTGAGGGCTGTCTATTGAGATTACTATATAACCGTGACTAACTAAATCTTCAATAATGCTTATATAGCTGTATCGGCTCATACCAAAACCATGAAGGAAAAATAATACCGGAAACTTTTTGGATTGAAGTGCGGGGTTGGATAACGAGGCATGAATGGGTAGTCTTTCCCATTGCCGGATTGTTAAAGAATCAATATTATTATACTCATCTTTTATCATAGCATCAGCCAGCATGGAAGGAATATAGTTGGAAGTTGTTTTTGATTTAGAAAGGGAAGGATACCACATTTGAAAAGCAACGTCTCTGCCATTTTTATTTAACGTTGAGTCAAATCGTGTTGAATCAACAATTGAAAATGTCTTTGTTCCAATATTATATTTTCCCGAAGGAACCGGCATTTCAATCTTAAACGAAATGGTATCATTATTAACTTCCTGTCCAAGAAGATGCGTATAAAAGAAAATGAAACAAATGGATAAGAATAAATAGCTTTTTGAGGTGAGTAATTTTATTTTATATTTCATGGTTTTTATAAATGAAGTGTTCTATAAGCTTGCTTTATAAGCTAACTTTTTGTTCTTGTTATATTATGACAATTCTCCTTTTCATTTTAAACAGAGTCTCCGTAATGTGGCTTTGCATATAAAATATTAAAAAACTATTTATTCATACTCCAAATTAGTTTGTCAATTTTCCACTCGTCATTGGAGTTTTTAACTAAGATGGCAATGTACTTATCATTAATTTTTGTTACAACGAAGTCCAAAACCGACTTTTTGATTCCTTTGTTTGTACCAATAACAATTGCATCGTTGCCTATAACCTTAGTTTCAATAATTTGTGTTGTTATTGATATTTTATTTTCTAAAAATAATTTATCGTAGTTGTTTTTTACATTATTCAGCCCCTTGATAAAATCTTTTCCTGCCGGAAAAAATTCAACGCTATCCGTATAAGAATTTAATATTGCCTGTACATTTGAATTGTTGTCAGCTTCAATGAGTTTATAAATAACATTTGCTACTTCCAGATTTTCATCCTTTTCATTATTACAGCTATATAGACAAAGAGAACTTAATATTATAAATAAGATTATTTTATTTCCTCCGAAAATTAAAGTCCTCAAATATTTCATTGGTATGATAATTTTAATTTCGTTTTTCAAGAATTTGTTTTAATAATAAAAGGTCTTTCTTGTTGGCTTTTTTCATCATTGTTGCCATAAGCGGTGCAAAGAGTTTTGAAAAACCTGTAGGATTACCTTTGTTTCGCAAAGTCATTTTTGTTGTCTTATCATCAGTAGCAGACCACATGTATGTTGTTTGCATTGGAAAGGGACCTTCCGCAGTCTGCATCACAAGTTTTTGTCGTGGAATTAGCTCTATAAACTCATAAGTGTAAGCAAGTTTTCGTCCGAGGAAATGTGCAACGAATGCAACCTGTGAACCAACCGTCAAGGGTTTAGGTGTCTTCCAGTCCGCAGATTTAATGTTCACATACCATTCAGGTGCATTGTCTGGATTGGCTGCATAGTCCGCAACTTTGTCAAGCGGTGCGTTGATTGTGATTTCTGTCAATATGTTTACCATAGTTACTATTTTTTTATTGTTCCTAATTGTCTGTGTTGTGTGTCGTCCTACAATGACCGCTAACGGTTTGGCGCTTGGCGAAGGTGGCGATTTTCACCACAAATGTTGATGCGGAGAACCAAACTTTGATTAACCACAAATGTGTCTGCGGAGCACTGAACCGCCACTTTTGCCAAACGCCTGTTAGCTGCTGTGGCTTTGTAGTTC
>JBBRPX010000376.1:0-2623 GCA_038227505.1 Chitinophagales bacterium | reverse complement strand
ACAGTAGAAAAAGGTGAATTTGTATATTTAGTGGGCAAAACCGGCACGGGGAAAAGTAGTTTGCTTAAAACACTATATGGCGATTTAACCTTAACACAAGGCGAAGCATCAGTAGTAGGATTTGATTTAAAAAAAATGGATTGGAAAAAAGTACCCTTTTTGCGAAGAAATTTAGGAGTAGTGTTTCAAGATTTTCAACTATTAACTGATAGAAATGTACATGAAAATTTAAAATTTGTATTAAAAGCAACTGGTTGGAAAGACGAACGTTTAATGGAAGAAAAAATTAACGATGTTTTAAATAAAGTTGGCTTAAAAAGTAAAGGTTTTAAAATGCCGTTTGAAATGAGTGGTGGTGAACAGCAACGTGTAGATATTGCTAGAGCCTTATTAAACTCTCCTAAGTTAATTTTGGCTGATGAGCCTACAGGCAACTTAGACCCCGAAACAAGTGATGAAATTATGCAATTGTTGTTTCAAATTGGGGAAGATTATGGTACTACTATTATTATGGCCACTCACGATTTTATTGTTATCAATCGTTACCCATCTCGTATGTTAAAAACAGAAAGAGGTAAAGTATTGGATAGTGGTAATATAATACCGCAAACGAATTAAACAAGTAATACAAAATACAAGGCTGATAACTACCAAGTTGTCAGCCTTTTTTGTGGGTAGGAAAACTTTAAATAAAAAAATAAGCTGCCCCAGTTGAAACAACTTATTTAAACTGTTATTTTAAACTATGTCTTACCCTGAAATAGGTTGACCATTTTTTGGTTATTAATTGGTTTGTTTTACCAGGAATATTGATAACTTTTTTTACCCCTTGAGAGGGCAAAAAAGTTAGTCAACATTCCCTACTGGTTCTATTTCAGTTATCTTTTTGTACGATTTGTATTGGTGTAATTGGTTGTTATGAGCAAAGTTAGGCGTTTGCATATTTAATGAACAATGCCTTCTTTCGTTGTTGTAAATATCTACCGCTTGGCTAACCATTTTGGTAGCAATATCTAAATTGGGGATGGTTTTTATTAGGCCAAATTCGTATTTGATGGTTTCATTTATACGCTCTGCCACAGCATTTTCATAAGGGTCATATTTTTCTGTTGTACTCATTATCATGTTTCTATTTGTGGCAAATTCCGAGTAGTCTGGGCAGCAATATTGCAAGCCTCTATCGCTGTGGTGAATGATTGTTTGTCGAGTATGTTGTCGTTTATTAACAGCCATTTGCAAAGCCTCTTTTACTAGGCTCACTTTCATATTATCATCAATTTTATAGCCCATAATTTTCTTTGAATATAGGTCAGTAACCAGTGCTAGATAAGCATGTTTGCCATCGAGTTTTATATAGGTAATATCGCTAGCATACACCTGCTCAGCTTGTGTTATTGCAAGGTCTTTAATACGATTGGGTGGTCTGTGAAACATGTGGTTAGAATCGGTGGTAATGAAGCACCGCTTCGTTTTGGGCACTAATAAATGGTGTTGTCTTGCAAATTTTAAAAACTTATCTCTACCCATTTTAATGCCTTGCTTTTGAAGGTCGGCACTAATATCAAGATGCAGCTTTTCTGTACCATATCGTGGCATTTTTTTGCGTATCGGTGCTATTAATTGTTTGATGATAATGGATTGCATTTCTTTGACTTTGTTACTTTTCATTTTTTGATAATAAGCCTGTTTAGAAAGCCCGAAACATTGATAGAGCCATTTTATTTTGTAAGGCTTTTCTTCTTTTTCTCTATCTCGTTTACTAATGCTTCGGGCAAGCACTTTTTTGCAAATTCCAGTCCAGTTTCTGTTTCAAAATCGGCAATAATAATTTGTTGCAGGTCTTTTACAAATTCTAATTCTTCAATACGTTCTCGCAGTTTTTTAAGTTCGTCGTTTTTACTCATGCCCTTTTTTATTTGTGTAAAGGAACTTAATTTTTGCATCCAATAGTTAATGGAACTGCGTGAAATATTGTAAACCTCGGCTGCATGGTTGACAGAAATTTGACCATTATAAATTTTGTCAATAATGGTCAGCTTTAAATCAAAACCTACTTTTTGGTACCCTTTTTTTGGACAGGGCTCTTTGGTGGTAGATGTCATAGTGTTGCTAAAAGTGTTTAATTTTTAGTCAACCTATTTTAGGGCTTGACAATGATCTTAATAGATCAACACCGCTAAGTATTTGTGAGGCGTACCGAAAACAACCTGTTTTGTACAATTTGGCTAAGGAGACGAAGAATCAACATTTTTTTGTAGTTGCCAATAATGGAATTAAACACCAAAATGTGTAAAAATCATAGCAGTTTAAATGTCCATTACAGAAAAATATATTAGAATGGCTGCACCAATTGTCTTCAATTGCAACCAAAATTAAATGAGATAATATTTCAAGTTGCCTACTACGCCTAAACTTATGATGCTAGTCATTATCCTTGCTGCCAACTGTTCTTTGATTTTATATGCTGTACAATACTGTTTACAAAAGGTATGGAATCTCTACTTTCGTTGGGTGTAATTGTAGGTTTTGCATGTAGTGTAAAAATTGTATAGAATAATGGAATGGTAAGTGGCAACATTTCGAATTATGCATGCAATGTGGTGCATTATTTTTATCCAATATT
>JBBRPX010000375.1:0-2643 GCA_038227505.1 Chitinophagales bacterium | reverse complement strand
CACTAAAATCAAGTAGAAATTTGTTTGCCTGACAAATAACAGAAATACCTGTTTGAAACTGAGGACTACTATTGTTACCTAACGGTAAATTTTGTGTACCAGGTATAGCGCCAACATAAGTTGAACCTACACTGCCCGCATTGCCGATATTCGTTATATTAGCAACCCTGCAACATGTTTGATAAGTGACGGTATATCCAGTCGCATTTACCGGCAACTCAGCGTCGAAGGTGTAACTGCCAACACTATAATTTAAAACCGGTGGATTTGTAAGGCAAGGCGGGGATGAAACAATGCCTACAGGAATATTTGAATCTATTGGCTGGTTTCTTATGCCTCCAATAAGTGCATTGTTGCCGTTGTCAAAAATAGCCATTGCCACAGATGGGGGCATCTGTGCGCAGTTACCTGGGCAGTTGTTGTCTCTAAAAAGTCTTAATGTAATCCTGTATATTTTCGATGCAGCTGTTGTACCGGGACCTACGTAAGTGTAAATAATTTCACCGCCGGTAATGTGTGCTGCGTAAACAGAGAGAAAACTGCCTGATAAAAATATGATAAATAGAAGTTTCCTCATGTTATTTGTATGATACTAAATTACGTAAATATGCTGTATGGTTATGACTGTGATTTAGATGAAAATAAAAATTCTCTTAAATATTTATTTACCATTTCAGGTTCTTCTATCATACCCATGTGCCCGCTGTTGCGCAATATATTTACATACGCTATTTGTGGTAAATGTGATTGTTGTAGGCTATGCTCAAAAGGAACAGCTTTGTCGTGCTCACTTATTATAAAGAGTATCGGCTGTTTAAATGTTTTTAAAACAGAAGTTGTATCGGGCCGGTTGATCATTGCTTTATAGTGCTGAACGAGTATATGAGGGCTAAAATTATTTCCCTTTTCGATAAGCATTTTTATAGCGTCTTTACATTTTTCAGCATTATAAAACAAGTTCGGGATGGTTGTTTTTAAGAAAGCTGCAGTTCCATTCTCCTCAATAAAAGAAATGGCTTTTTCCCTTGTTGCTATTTTTGCTTCATTGTCAGCATATGCGCTGCTATGCAATAGCCCAAATCCATTTAATGTTTCCCGATATTTTTCAGCATAAGCAAGCGTTGTATAACCGCCCATGCTATGCCCAATAAGTGTAAAGGCACTTATTTTTTCTTCATCAGCAATTGCTTTTAAAATGTCAGCATAATCTTCTATTTGAACATGGTCTTTTTTAAGCATTGCTGATTTGTTAATGCCGGGTAAATCTGGAACGATAAGTAAGTAATTTTCTTTTAAGTTATTTATTTGCAAATCAAAAATGCTGCTGTCTTCTGCAAAACCATGCACCAGCATTACAGGTTTACCCTTGCCGTAAATGCTGTAATGAATATTAGTATTTTGGTAAGAGATGTTTTTGTTGAGCATTGCTTTTAAATGTTTGTTTTTACCTGTTTGTTGGGTTGATGCTTTGAAAGTATGGAGGAACTTGCCCTAAAGATCATTAACACAATCAGTGGCAGTAGTGCATTGTTCATTTTTTGTGCGAGAAAAAACCAAGAACATAAAAGCAGCATTAAAAAAATACTAAACAGTAAAGAATATTTTTTTACGCTTCTGTTGTTTTTATTTATAAAAAATGCATACACCAAATGTACTGGCCAAGCCCATAAAAGATTGTAATTATTTTTTGTCATTATGTGGTTTGTGCCTACCCACATAAATACCAATATTACGCCAAGTAAACCAACGGTAAAAAAAAGAGAAGCATCCATTACCCTTAAAATATTTTGGGCAGTGTTATTTTTAAAAAGACTTACCAACACAAATAATGTAAGTAAGGAAGAAAATAAAAACAACGGCGTGAAGAACACTTTTCTGTTATTTAATTCGCCTAATGCATAAAGGTTTTTTGAGTAAGAGATGATAGATGTATTTTTTGTAGCGTCCAGTGCCTTCATTAAGTTTTCTGGTAGAAATTCTTGTTGTGGAATCTTCATTACTGCATCTGTTGGTGCACCTAGTAAAATATCAATGCCAAATTTACTCCACAGCATATTATTGCCATCGAGGTATTGATGTATGGCATTGCGAAAAGTGTACGTGGTGGGCATTACAGCAGGTAACAAAGGTTTTGGCTGGTGGTATTTTACAATAATATCTCTTAACCTTGTTGTACAATTATCGAAAAAGAAATCGTACATATAAAACTTGTTTTCTTCTTTTATATTTTCTTTGAGTGTATTGTGGATTGCAGTTTTTTCTTCAATCGTTAAATTCAATTCCTGTTCTGTAATGCCTCGGTTTTCAGTAATGTAACCAAACTTGAAATCTTCAAATTCCTCTACGTTTACATAATATCTTAACTGCCCACGAACAAATTTTAAGTAGAAGCCGGGGTCATTAAAATTGAAAGTGCCAAAATTGTAGACATGGTCTGTTACATTGCTGCTGTCAATAACTCTGAGTGCGCTATGGCCAAATGTTGAATACAACTCTGCGCCGGGTGTACAAGTCAATAATGAGATGCGAAGACGTGAGCTATCTTGTGCAGCAGCATTGCTTATTTGTAAAATGGCAATTATGCTAACGATGAAAAAGCAAAGAAATCTTTTGTTCACAAACGTTATTTAAATCTTTTTATGT
>JBBRPX010000374.1:0-2660 GCA_038227505.1 Chitinophagales bacterium | reverse complement strand
ATTTTGAACTTCAAAATAAACTTAAAATGAGTAATTAATTCTACCGTTTATCATTTAAACGGTAGTGGATAATATTATCATTTATTACATTTATATAAAATTAAAAGCAATGAAAATGAACCATGAAATAGATTATAAAATTTTTGGTGAAGAGTTACAATATGTAGAGATAGAATTGGACCCTAACGAAACAGTAATTGGCGAGCCCGGTGGGTTTATGATGATGGATGACGGTATACAAATGAACACCATTTTTGGCGATGGCTCACAAAACAGCAACAGCGGTGGTTTACTCGGTAAATTTATGAGCGCAGGCAAACGATTATTGGTGGGCGAAAATTTATTTATGACGGCATTTACCAACCAGGCCCAGGGTAAAAAAAGAGTAAGTTTTGCGGCACCTTACACAGGTAAAATCATCGCTTTAGATTTGGCAGAATTAAATGGAAAAATAATAGCCCAAAAAGATGCTTTTTTATGCGCTGCAAAAGGTGTGAGTATTGGCATTGAATTTCAACGAAGATTAGGAACAGGCATTTTTGGTGGCGAAGGTTTTATTATGCAAAAACTGGAAGGGGATGGGATGGCATTTGTACATGCAGGTGGTTATGTAACTGAGCGAACTTTACAGCCTGGTGAAGTATTAAAAATAGATACTGGTTGCGTAGTTGCTTATACCGCAGGAATTGATTTTGACATTGAATTTATAAAAGGAATACGCAACTTTATGTTTGGCGGCGAAGGTTTGTTTTTTGCAATATTGCGTGGTCCCGGCAAAGTGTGGATACAATCTTTACCTATCAGCAGACTTGCAGGCAGGCTTATGCAATATGGATTAGGCAGTAGAAAAGAAGAAGGAAGTATTTTAGGTGGGTTTGGAAATTTGCTTGATGGAAGGGAATAGGAGCGAATTAAAATTTGAAATAATCTAACTTTAGTTTATAAAAAACCCCCGTTTCGCAATTGAGACGGGGGCTAACTTTTTATAAATTTTGGTACTACACCATAACAATAAATACTGAATGCTTACTAGAATTGAACTGCAGCGAGTGGGAAATTAACAGTTGTTTTACCCTTATTTATTTAATTCTTTTAACAAGATAATCGCAAATTTCCTCTTCCTGTATTGTAAGTCGCCTAAAATATGTCAATTCTTCTTTATAAAAGTCAGTATTTTTTAAACTCATCACATGTAAACCTATCATGCAAAAATCTTCATCCCAAAATTTACTTCCACTTTCCTTATAGTATGAGGTGAATTTTTTTTCTTTTATTAATAAAAGTCTAGATATAAAACTGTCATTTCCCAATGATTGTGTTGTAGGATAATAATAAAGTTTGTAATTATTTATGAATGTATCTAATGGAATTTTATAATCTGATTCTTTTCTAGTCAATGTATCAACATTAAAATATTTTCTTCCAACAGCTTTTTCAAACTTGTATCCTTTTTTTACTATTAAAGCTTGTTGGGAAAAACCATTAAATTCATAATAATATTTGTCTTTAATCAGGAATATTCCAGTTGTATCTAAGATAATTGTTCTACTTGTACTATTACCCTTAATTTCATCGAACCATTTGCGTGTTTTTTTAAATTCAAATAAAATACCATTATATGATATATAATCTTGTTCTGAAATATTTATAGAACTGTCTGCATCATTAATTTTCGACGTAATCGTATAAGCAAAAGATTGGCTTTGCGTACTCTTACAATTTGAGAAAAGCAGTACTAAAAACATTGACGAAACGTTATTTAAATTCTTAATCATAATTATTATTAATTTGGAGTCATTATACATCCTCCTATACCTGACTCAGTTATTTCCAATGTTATAGGAGAACCTCCTAAAGGATTCCGAATACTAAATCTAGTTCTATGGGTTGTATTTCCACTAATTATAGAATGACCTTTTGCTGTTGGAGAACCATTATCAGAAATATAATCTTGGGCTGGGGGGCCTTGTTGCCATGTTGAAAGAATTAAAGTATTGCTACCTGTCATACCTGAACTGGAAGTCTGATAACTTAAAAAATTATAACTATATTCCATATTATTATTATTGTAGTATAAATTTTTTTCAAAATTATAAAGAGTAGTAGCCTTCACCGCCCAGCTTGAAAAAGCACCTTGTACTACAACCCAAGTAAATTGTCCAATATTAGAGCTACCATTGCTACTTTCGCCTCCGTTTATAGACACAGTAGAATTTGGACTAATTTGTTGAACATATTGATTGAACATTTCCTCCGTAAACTCAGAACTTGTTTGTCCTTCTACACCACCTCCACCATCCCAATCTGGATTTATAGTTTGATCATCAGAACCACATATACTGAATAAATATGTTGTACTAAGAACTTCTCCGGTTGCTGTATTTGTCACAACCCAATAGTATGCTGTACAACTCCTTGACGCTTCTTGTGAACCCGTGTTTACTTTTTGGGTACTACTTTTTGAAACTTTATAATCTATTCTATTTGTTTCATTTTTATTTATAAAGCCATTTTTATAATTGATATTAGAAAGTAGATTATATTTTAAATCATATTCTAATATACTGTTGTCCGAGATACACTTAAAATTACTTAAAAATACCCTTGTACGCCTTGGTATTACTCAAAAGCTAAACTGCGGGTGGTTTTGGGGGTGCCCT
>JBBRPX010000373.1:0-2678 GCA_038227505.1 Chitinophagales bacterium | reverse complement strand
TGTTGCTCCGATAAATAAAAATGCAGAAGGGGATAGCAGGAACAGTGCCGATATTAATCCATCGGCAACAGTTAGCGCTAAATCTATTTACGATTTTAAAGTAGAAGCGCTGGAAGGGGGTACTATCGACTTTTCAAAATATAAAGGCAAAAAAATATTGGTGGTTAATACTGCTTCTAAATGCGGTTACACTCCACAATATGAAGGGCTTCAAAAACTTTATGAAAAATACCAGGACAAATTGGTGATCATTGGTTTTCCTGCCAATAATTTTGGTGGCCAGGAGCCCGGTACCAACACAGAAATAAAAGAGTTTTGCAAAAAAAATTATGGTGTTACTTTTCCAATGGCAGCAAAAGTTTCTGTAAAAGGCGATGATAAAGCCCCGATTTTTAAATGGCTAACTACCAAAGCAGAAAATGGCGTTTTAGATACAGAAATTGGCTGGAATTTTGGTAAATTTTTATTAGATGAAAATGGAAAACTGGTTACTTATTTCCCGAGTGATGTGAAGCCAATGAGCGATGAGCTGACGAGTAAATTATAATTTATAGAATCGTATTTTAAGAAATCGGAGTTTTAAAAATTTCGGGTTCTTTGTGTCTCCCACGTCTGTTACCTATATCACGAGCATCTTTGCTAATATCTTCGTAAAAAATGCAAAGCAGCAGTTTTGAAGGTATTAGAAAGAACCGCAAATCGAATGGGATAAGCTTAGGTAAAAGAAATGGTTAGATTGCTTTGCATCAAAGAGATTTAAGTAGAATAGTAGTTATCTTTTCCTGACGTAGCGTATTACTCAGAATAGTACTTAACTCTTCCAGAATACCTACATCTTCACTAATAATATTTCCATTGGGAGACATAAAATAATAGTATGGAAAACTCTCAATCTTGAACACTTTTACAGCTTGGCCTTCTTTGTCGTAAAACTTCAAATCACTTACATTAATCCATTCCGAAAAGTGATTGTCTTTAATATATTTCAACCATTTTTTTCTATCTTCTCCCATATAAAAGTTAAAAAAAACAATACTTTTATTGGAGAATTTATCAAAGCATTTCCCAAGATTTTTTATTGCTTCCGGATACCCTTCTTTGCAAAAGAAAATCAAAATATATTTTCCTTTAACGTCATTTTTCGTTATTACTTTATTATCTACATCAGTGAATTCAAAATTTGCCATGCGATTTACTTTTTGGGATGTTACATCCTTCGCTATTGAAATGCAATTATTTTTTTTAAAAATTTCAAAATTATTTTTAAAATCCAATATCTCAAAGTATTTTTCTTTTGGTGTACTTTGTAATGGTAAAGAATCCAGGAAATATTTTATTTGAGCAGTTACTTCTGTTGTATCGTTGAAAGGAAAAAGACCACAACTGTCTTTACTTATCTTATCGTAAGCCTTTAGCTTTAAATACAATATTTTAGCATTCGTATTTCCGAGTTTTGATTCAGCTTCTTTAATAAGATTTAAACACTTTAAACTATTGTTAGCGGAATAGTTTTCTTCTGCTTTGGTATATAAATACTGTGCTTCAAGGTCTTTTGTTTGGCCAAATCCATAAAACGAAAAAAATACAAAAACCAGAGGGAAAAGTAATTTTACCCAATTATTGTTTTTCAACTTAAGACGTCCGTAACGAAAACTATTCATTTTATTAGTAGGTTGTTTTTATCTTTCACCCATTATTTTTTTATTCTTGAGTTGTAATCTCGAAAACTAAATTTAATACTACTGTTCTATTCTCGAGGATACCTAAGTTCTTTTGCTCTATTCAATCTCTCAGTCCAATCCTTAACTTTATCTTTATTTTTATTTGCCGGGTATAAACCGATTTCATAATAGACAATAATACGTTGAATTGCCTCATAGTAATTTTTGTAAGCTGCTTTTAGATACCAATCAAAAACAGCCTGTTCTATATCTTTTTTTTTCATTTTGTTTTTCTCCTCTGCAAAACAAATATACTTCGCATCACTTTTGTACGCCTCATAAACATCACCCATTTCAAACATAGCTTGTGCATTGCCATTTTCAATTGCTTTTAAGAGCCAATATTTGAACTTATCGCATTCATTATCCTTTCTATAAATATCAGCTAACCAAAACATAGCGCTTGAATTCCCATTTTCAGCTGCGAATAAATACGTTTCCTTTGCATTGACATAATCTTTATTGATTGAATAAATCATTGCAACATAATTTACCCGTGATAGTACTTCTTTGTTACCAAGTTTATAAGAAGTTTTTAAATATTCAAGTCCCGCTTAATATAGATCATTTCTCAAATAAATTTCAGCTCTACATAAATTCCCTTCGCTAGAATTCTTATAATCTGGTGCTTTATACTCTTTGAAAAAAGAAATATTTTTTTCATTACTAGTAAAATAACCCTTAATCTCAATCATTTCTGCATATTTTTCAGTAGGATATTTTGAAACATCTGTCACTTTAAAAAAGGGCTTTAAAGCAGTATCAATATCATACGAATAATACAGTGGTGAAAAACCAAACATAGACTTAATTTTCAGGTATAGTATTTTTGAATTGGATTGGCCCAAAGTTTTTTCAGATTTATCTAAATAATTCAGACACGAATTATACCAATCAATTTGTTTATTAACTCCAGAAGAAATTTTTGCAGCATTTATATAAGCATCTTCCGCGTTT
>JBBRPX010000372.1:0-2691 GCA_038227505.1 Chitinophagales bacterium | reverse complement strand
CACATTGACGGGTATTCCTGCATCATTTTCTTAAGTTATACCTAAACAGCCTTGAGAATTGGAACCCCATGCCCAAAGCGTTCCATCTTTTTTTAAAGCGAGAGAATAATGTACACCCGCTGATGCCTGTAACCAGTCCGCATCTTTTCCTACCTGGATCAAATTGATATGCTTATCCAAATCACCAACCCCTAATTCCCCATCCTCATTTTTTCCGCATGCCCACATTGTGCCATCTGCTTTAATAAATATAGAATGACTCAGGCCACAGGAAATATTTTTCCAATTTATGTTTTGACTTATCATTACAGGGTTTTCTATTTCTACGTGGGTTGAGCCGTTTGATGTAATACCATTAGCTAACTGGCTATAGGAATCTTCTCCCCATCCCCAAATAGAGCCATCTTTTTTTTGAGCAAAGGTAAAATCAGCACCACAATAAATTTTTACCCAATCGTTGTCTAAACCAAACTGTTTAGGTTCGCCTGTCTCATCTTCATTTCCATCATAATAATCACTAACCAGGCGATCCTTAAAACTCATGGTAAACTGCCATAGAGTGCCGTCGGCTTTTATCATGTATGCATTTTTATCATTTGCATTAATACTTATCCATGTTTTACCCGTTCCTCTTTGCACTGGTTTACCAGCTACCCACTGCCATAAACTACCATCATTTTTTATAGACACTATAAATCTTGCGTCAAAATAACTTATACCAACGCTTATTGCTTTCCATTCACCTGAACCGGATAATTTTGCAATGCTGCTGTCTTGATCAATGGCTCCAATTAATAATTGATTAAATTTTTTATCTGCTTTTCCCAGTCTCCATATAGAACCATCGCTTTTTGTAGCAAGAAAAAAATTGCCGGTGCATAAATACATATTTTCCCAGCTTGCATTTGTAGAGATTAATTCAGGACTTGATTTATAAGTAACATCGATTTTTGGTAATGCCTTTACGGTATATACGGGCGCAATAACAGGCAAAACTGCTTTATTGTTTTCCTGGGCAGCGCGTTGTTTGTTTTTGTCGGAAGTTCCCGAAGTAATCTTTACAGGGTCAATTTTATTTTGTACTACAACTGGTTTATTTAATTCGTTTTTTTTCTTAGTCACCAGTGCTTCAATTTCCGGAACATTTTCTTTTTGTGTACGTATGAATTTATCATTCTGCCATATACCTTCTTTTACAAGTATTCCTTTCGCATTAAAATATTTTCCATAGCCGGTAAAGCCTTTTTTAAAATTTCCGATATAAAAACTACTATCTTTTTCTGTAAAAATTCCCAGGCCTTCCATATTCCATTCATTATTAAGTAATCCTTCATACTTAGTTCCTTCAGGAAAAGTGTAGATTCCATTAACAGGAATATCATTTACAAAAGTAGCATGAAGTTTCCGGCCGTCTTTAAAAACAACATAAGCCATGCCCTCTAATTTATCATTAATAAAGAAACCAGTTTCCTCATCACTTTCTATGTGCCAGGTGCCATAGTAAAATTTATTATTTTCCCAGGTTCCTGATTTATATTCACCCGAAGCAAACTGCATGCGTCCTATTCCGTCCATTTTACCATTCTTCCAGGCTCCGTTATATACCTGCAGCCCATTTCGCCAGGTATAAATCCCTGTCCCATGAGGCTGGTTATTCTCATTTAAATCGCCTTCATAGGAATCTTTTTTCCCATCTGCATTATTGATTTCAAATTTGCCAAAATGAATTTCGGTAATATCTTTTCTTTCAATAAAGACACCATTTTCCCAGATACCTTCTTCAATAGTTCCATCCTTCAAGGTCATTACGCCTTTACCGTTGGGCACACCACGACCTGTTTTTTGGCCAATATAGCTTGCGCCCGGAGGAAAAAAATAAGCTACTTTCTCATACAACTGGTTACCTTCAATTCCTTTCAATGGATTCCCATTCATGTCTATTATTGGAACTTCATAATAATATTCAGGAATATTTTCTTTTGCTGCTGAAGTAGTATGCTTTTCTGTAGTAGTATAAACCTTTTTACTTGCAGATGTATTTGTTGGTGTATTATTTTTCGGCAGCAAAGGTTTGCTATTGTCAAAAGTGAGCTTTGCGGGCCCTTCATAATGTGGTATTACTTTCCCAGTTGTTGGATCCCTGTACTGTGCAGTAGCATTAGTAAATATGAATATGATAAATGCGCAGCAAAAAAGGAATTGAATTTTCATTATTATATTTTAAGGATATAAAAAAAGACAGCAGTAAGGTAGACATATAAAAGATCAAATCCTATACCCTGTAGCCGTAGGTTGAATATGGAATTGATAAACAAGGGAAGCTGTAGTTAGTTTATAGGATTTTCCCCAGGATCTTTACACTTATTTCTTTACCATCAATATTGGCAATGTTTTTTAAGTTGCCCCATTCTTCAAAACCCAGTTTGGAAAATAATTCAATGCTGGGCGAATTATGCGCAAAAATAAAACCTAATAATGTTTTTATGCCAAACGATGGTGCATGATCCATGGCGTACTGCAATATTTTTTTACCATAACCTTTTCCTCTTTCCATAGGATCGATATAAATACTTATTTCAGCAGTGGCATCATAAGCGGGCCTTCCATAAAATGGCTGGAAACTTACCCAGCCGATAATATTTTTTTCTTCATCTTCTACCATCCACACCGGCAGTTTGCCAGGTATATGTT
>JBBRPX010000371.1:0-2693 GCA_038227505.1 Chitinophagales bacterium | reverse complement strand
CCGTTGGCACTTATTTTAGAACCTGAAAGACCAACCATTTGCAGGTATGGCAAATAAAGCCTTTGTAGATTTCCACGCAGCTCTGTATTTACATTTAAGGTTTGGTTGGCAAACTGTTCTTTTGGTAAAGATGCATTTAAAGACGGCAACAATAAATAAAGATCATTAAATGCTATTGTAGAATTATTGAACGTTGCAGCTATAAGCGAATTTTGCGGAGATTTGGTAATGGCAGCAATGCTGTCGTATGTAAGTTTAAAAGAATTTTGAATAAGCGAATGGGGCGTTTTTATATAAAGCTCTGTGGCAGATAATAAACGATCTGTGAACATTAAATTTACATGTGTTGTATCTAATACAAAACCACTTTTATCGCTGAAAGCAAATTGAGAAATTTTTCCTTTTGTTGAATCTGTTGAAAAACGGAAACCTATTATATTAGCTTTTATAGTCTTTGCATCAAGATGAGCAAAATCTAAACCGGGTGCTGCTGCTTTGTTTACATCGTCATATTTTATATTGCTATTGCTAATATTTAAATGAGCTGCAGCATAAACCCAGGGAGTTGGTTCAGCACTTACATTTTGTGAGACTAATTTCTTTTGCCTGGCTGATGAAAAAACGATGGTAGCACTATCCAATATTAAACTGTCTGCAACCCCTTTAGCTTGTTCAATGCTGTAAAAAATATTATTGCCAGCAAGCGTGCCAATTTTGTTGGAATAATACATGCCGGATATTTGATTATCTATCTCAACATTTATATCTTTTAAATTTACATGACTGCCGGAAATAAGAAATTTATAAGGAGAATTTGTAAGCGTATCTACCGGTAATTTATTGTCAATACTTGTTTCAACTTCCTTATAAGTTTTCATGTAAAATTTAACCCCATTGGCAGTTAAATTATCAATGCCAAAATTGAGTCTATCCGGTTGAAAATTGTTATTGGTTAAATCAAGGTTTTTTATAAATGCATTAAAATTACTTCCTGCATATTTATCCTGAAATTTAAAGCCTACGTTTTCAAAAATTAATTGCTTAAGAGTGAGTTTTAATTCTGCAGTATCCTTGTTTTTTGTGGTTGACTTATTTCCTGTAAAAGCATCAACCAAAAATTGATAATTAAAAGCTGTATCTTTTTCAGCTCTGTTAACATTGATAATAATATTTTTTAAAAAAATCTTTTTTATATCTGTATTTCCCTGTAATAATTTTACCATATCTAAATCAACGGCAAGCTCTTCACCAAAGAGTAACGTATCTTTTTTCTGATCTTCTATATAAACATTTTTTATTTTGAGCCACTTGGGTAAAGTATAATCAACGGACCCAATAGCAACATTTGTATGGAGTTTATTTTCAAGGTATTTTACTACTTGGTTTCTGACAGTTCTTTTTCCTATGTTGGTATTTATGAACCCAAATAGTACGATCACCAAAATACAGATAGCAACAAAAATCCACAAAATTACTTTTGTGGTTTTTATTAATATGTTTTTGGTCTTTGTCATTTAATTAAAAGAAGGTTCAAAAAAACTACCTTTTGGGGCATACAATTCTTTGCCCTATATGAAATTTTTATGCCCACATTTTTTAAGTTTAAAACCATAGCAGATAATTTTATAAATGTTGGGTATAAAAATTGTTGGGGAAAAAGGTTCCCAGCTTTAAGCATTTAATTTTTTTAAACAATTTTTAATATTCGTTGCTGCTCCCAAAACTCCTTTAAAAATATCTGCTCTTTTAGTAATAATTTCTGCTGAATTGAAGATGGTAAATTGTTGCGGGGTCAATCCTTTTTTTACTTCTTTCCAGTGTAATGGCATAGATACCGTTGCACCGTCTTTTGGTCGCAAAGCATAAACAGAAGCAATGGTTTGCCCACTTCTATTTTGCAGATAATCCAGATAAATATGTTGGTTTCCACGCTTCTTTAAATTTCTTTCCAATGTAGTAAAATCGGGTAGCATTTCGTTCACCAACATACATAACAAATGCGCAAAGTTTTTCACTTCTTCATAATCATATTTATTTTTCATTGGTACATAAATATGCAAACCGGTAGAGCCAGAAGTTTTACAAAAACATTTTGCACCGGCCTTGTCTAACACTTTTTTAAATGCATTGGCTGTTTCAATAACCTGATCAAAATTATTTTTTTCAGAAGGGTCAATATCAATGATCATATAATCCGGTTTGTCAGGATTTTTAGTAGTGGAATGCCAAGGATTCAATTCTATACAACCAAGGTTATTGAGGTAAGCAAGGGTGGCTGTATCGTTGCAGATGATGTAGTCAATTTCTTTTTTTGAAGACTCAGAATACACTGCAAAAGACTGAATAAAATCCGGTACATTTTCACCGGCATCTTTATGGAAAAAACCTTCCTCATTTATACCGTTTGGATTTCTTTTTAAGGACTCCGGACGATCTTTTAAATAAGGTAAAATATATTGAGCAATTGACTGGTAATATTCCGCAACCATTTTTTTAGTAACCTTATCTTTTGGAAAATAAATTTTATCAGGATGTGTAATTGCAACAGAAACTTTACCCGCTTTTATTGAAAAACTTTCATCACTTTTTGATGATATTTTTTTTGCAGGTGCCACTTTTATTTTAGTTGTAGCATTTGCTTTTTCAATTGGTTTCTGCGCTCTCATATTTGTATGTTTTACATTTTTATCATT
>JBBRPX010000370.1:0-2719 GCA_038227505.1 Chitinophagales bacterium | reverse complement strand
TGTAATTACCTTTTGAACAATCACCAAAAATAAAAAAACCAACAAATGGCAAAATGATTATAAGGTTTATTTTTCGGTTCATAATAAATATTGCTTTTTATACAACTTTGAAGAAATTAATTAAAATCAAACATACTTTTCTATCTGATTTAAAAATCATTTAGCTGGTTTAAAAAATTGTAACGTATTATTATTTCTGGCTACAATCATAATTTCTTTTTTTCCTACATACTTAATCCATTTAACGTCTCTAACCTCACCATCTGCCAGTGGTAAATTTGCAACTATTTGAATATTATTAGTTGTTTTGTTATATGAAAATTCAGTAGGGAGTAAGGCATCATACCTGCCTTCATAAGGTATCACCCCATAAAAATTTCCTGCTGCAAGGTAGCTGCCCTTTCCTTTGGCAGGTAGCGTTGCAAAAGAAAAAACTGGTGCAAGTTGTAATTCATCTGGCAACTCTTTTTTTGTAAAGTTTCCTTTCCCGTCATTTATAAAACAACAAGAGCCTATTGTTTCTGCTTTTAATTCTAGGTAATCTTTAAACAAATCATAAAACATGTATTGCACCGTTTTACCCGCCACTTCACCATAAGTAAGGTAGGCTTTCTTAAGCACTGGTAATGATCTTTCTAATTCATCTTTGGCCAGAAAAGTATATTCCTTGTCATTTATTGTATAAGCCATTATTTGTTCTACAGAACCATTTTTATCAAAGTCCTTAACATACAGTTTTAGCGGACCAGTTTTGCCCGAATATAATTTAGAATTATGCCCCCAATTTCCTGCCAATATATCTGTAAACCCATCACCGTTTACATCTGTCATATAAATTGTTTGCCATAATCCCGTTGATTGAGGAATATCAGTTGGGGTAAATATTCCGTGGTGATTAATAAAGATCTTTAAAGGCATCCACTCGCCTGTAACTATCAGGTCTTCCCAACCATCGTTATTGATGTCGGAAAAAGATGAAGCAGTAACAATCCCTAAATTATCTAGCTTTATTACAGAAGATGGCGCAACTTTAAAATTTCCCTTGCCGTCATTCAACAACAAATAAGATGGTTGAGGTATGCCATATTTTTGTGCATCTGCAAGTCCTCCAACAAATAAATCAATATCGCCGTCTTTATCAAAATCAGCGGCACTCACACAAGATTTATTTTTTAGTAGTGCAGGTATGGCATTTTGGGTTAATGTAAAATGTCCTTTACCATCGTTCAGGTATAGATGATCTGCTAGAGCAGGATCACCATCATTGTATTGATTTCCTCCGCTAACAACATACAAGTCTGGATACGAATCGTTATTTGCATCAAAAAAAACAGCATCTACCTCTTCGCTTTGTTTTGCTTTGTCAAATATTGACGCATCGGTACTTATAAATTTTCCCTCTTTTGTCTGTATCATTAATTGGCCGGATTGACCAGATGCACCACAAACATAAAAATCTTCAAGACCATCTTTATTTACATCTGCTACTGCCAGTTTAGGACCACGGGTAGATTGTTGATGCGGTATAAGGTATTGTTTATTATAATCTAAAAAATCATTCTCTGTATGTAACCAGTTACAGCCAATAAGGCTGCTTATGTTTTCGAGTATTTGCTTTGGCGGTGGAAAATATGTAGCGTAATTAAATACGCCTAAAGCTTCTTGCTGTTTTACTACAAGCCGGCTATTTGCTGGAATATTTTTTACCACTTGGTATTTTTGATCGGGCCAAACTATCAATATGCTGTCAATATATTTAAGGCTGTCTAATCCAAAATGAAGCTTTGGTTCCGTTGAAGACTGGAACCCCCTTGTTAGCATGAGTTGCTGATATTGTAATTTACCGCCCGCAAACAACCAAGCTTTGGCTCCAATACCAAATGTGTTGAGGTTATTTCCTTTAAAAGAAATAGTCATGACTGATTTGGCTGGCGCATTATTTTTTAATATTACAGCAGGTGCATCTATACAATTAATAATCACATCAAGGTTGCCATCATTATCCAAGTCGGCATAAGAAGCACCCGTATAATATCCTTTCATTTCTCCAGTACCCCAATCCATACTAGCATCTTTAAAATTCAGTCCGCCCTCATTCTTGAAAAAGTATGGGTGTGAACTTCCATCCGGCATACTTTGAATAGCTAAATCATCGTATTTGTCTGTTTGCTGCCTTCCCTTCCGCATATCTAGGTCAGAAACAAACCTTACATAATCTAGGTCAACAGGCCGCTTAACGATACCGCTTGAGATAAACAGGTCTTTTTTACCGTCATTATCAAAATCAGCAAATAGTGGCGACCAACTCCAATCGGTTGCTGCTACTCCTGATAGCAATGACGTTTCGCTGAAACTGTTTCCATTTCCATTATTCCTTTGCAGGCAGTTTTTAGAATATTGTTTTTGATAACCATTTAATTCAAGTTTTACTTTGTAGATGTCTGGGTTTTCGTCACTTCCATAAGTTTTCAGGGTCTTTTCATCAGATGGAAGCATATCCACTGTTACAACATCCATTTGTCCGTCGTTATTATAATCAGCAACATCATTGCCCATACTAAATCGACTATAGTGTTTAAAATGGCTAGCACCACTCTCTGAAAAGCTGCCGTTACCATTATTGATGTAGTAATAATCATTTTCATGAAAGTCATTTCCAATATAAATATCATCCCAGCCGTCATTATTTATATCTGCTACGGCTAACCCCAATCCATAC
>JBBRPX010000369.1:0-2722 GCA_038227505.1 Chitinophagales bacterium | reverse complement strand
GACTTAATAGTATTAAAATTTCAGAAGAAATATTAAAGATGAAAAGTAAAATTATAAACCCTATAAAAATAATTGAATTAGCGTAATTTCTGTCTGCTCTCGAAAAACGTTGACGTGGATAATAAGTTGAGTTATTACTCCTATTTTTGAATCTCTGTTGATAAGAAAGTCCTTTCAATCCTGTTCTCACAGAAAAACCTCTTGAGCCAAAAGAACCACCTTTGCCTCTTACACTCCAGGAAATTCCTCGTTTACCTAGGTTTAACCCAAGTCCACCCCCCATTTTTATTCTTCTATAAAATCTAAAACCCATATTTCGAAAATTAATAATTTAGATATGAGTAAACTGTCTGAACCTGCGTCCTAATTGCAGGCAACGTTAGGGCTTTGTAGCAGGTGTGGCATTAGAATTCCTGTCCGCCCGGAACCGCTGCTTGGCTTTTGATAAAGATAAATAATAAGAACTAATGTTCAGCGATGCTTTTCCCGCCCGAACAAATGCTGCTATATTGTTGATGATGATTGCTGCATCGTCAAGCCACACTTGCACAAAACCCATTGTTAGCTGCTGCTTTGTCCATTCGACTCTACAAGTTTTTTACTTGCCAATCTGTTTTTAAAAATCCTAAAAACAATTGCAATTGCAAAAAATTGAAACAAAATCGAAAGGATAGAACCCTCAAACCCAAAATTCCCGCCATTCCAAATCGTGAACGAATTCTCTTTGGTAACAATAAATGAATATGTGTCTTTGCCGCTAACATTGAAACCAAAAATTGTCCCTTGAAAAAAATTCCAACTAAAATGTAAAGCTATTGGAAACCATAAACTTTTTGTATAAATATAAGCCAATCCAAAAAATAGTCCTGCAACGAAAAGTCCAATCATGCTTAATAAATTGAAATCTGGATTTGCACCATGCATTAAGCTAAAGATTACCGACGAAATAATTAAAGCTATATATTTATTAAAAGAAGTCATAAGATTGGAAAGAATATAACCTCTTAAAATTAATTCCTCTGATATTGCGATAAAGATAAATAGTCCAACACTTAATATAAATTCACCAAGTCTAAATTGAAAAGCCAGAAAGATAATTTGTTTGGTCAAGATTAGAGAAGTAAAACCTAAGAGCATAATAAAAAATCCGAATAAAATACCTATCAATAAGTCATTACTAATAAATTTTTTGTCAAATCCTAAACTCCTAAAAGATTCTCTGTCGACATATTTTCTAAATATCCATATTATTAAAATTGTCCCAAGAAAACTAAAAAATACAACAACGAAAGTTTGCTTAGTTGTCTGTTGATTGGTTTTGTAATTTAAAATATCAAGACCTGCAAAATAATAACCAATCAATTGAAAAATACCAACTGTTAAAAAATAAGGAATAATTATTTTAAGGACATTTTTCCATCCTTGGGTTTTGTCTATACTAACAGTCTCCATAAATTTTCATTGAATTAAACTTTGATAGACCAACTTTCTTAAAAATTTCGCTAAAGTTGCAGCTAACGTTAGGGCTTTGTAGCAGGTGTGGCATTAGAATTCCTGTCCGCTCGTAACCGCTGCTTGGCTTTTGATAAAGCTAAATAATAAGAACTAATGCTGAGCGATGTTTGTCCCGCCCGAACAAATGCTGCTATGTTGTTGATGTTGATTGATACAACTTCAAGCCGCACTTGCACAAAACCCATTGTTGTGTGCCTGTGCATCTATATTGCCGATCTTCTTTTCGATAATTTTCGAGCCACATAAACTTGGCTATTTTGTAAAAGTCAAATCGAATTATTATTCAGAAACTGTCAAACTATAAAATTTGTTGGCAGTAAAATAATTTGTCTAATTACAAATGGAATGCTAGGTAAGACATATTTTCTAAATTTTGTTTTAAAGTCAAACCCTAATAACTTTTATACTTTGTCAGCAGGAATACAGTTTTGTAATTAAAATAATTTGTCGAAAGGAAAGTGACAAAGAATTAAAAATGGTTTTTATTCTCTCAGTTTTTAAGCGTCGAATTTTGTAAATCATATTTCACACACCTTAAATATTCCCGATGTTGAAGTATTCATTGAATAAACTATTTCACAGGCTTAGCAAGAAAGGAAATGATGGAACTGCTAACAATTCCAAATCCAACGATAGCTCCAAATCTCCATATATGTCCAACTAAAGTTATTGCTGAATTAGGATTAACAATTGTCAATACGTAAACATAAATGCAAAGGGAACTGATAATAAAGGCAAATAAACCACTCTTGAAAAGTTGAACAAATCCGACTTTTGATCTGTCAATGTATTTGGTTGTTAGAACAGCCGCACTTAGAATGAAAAAATATGGAACGATTTGTAAATAACCATTTGTAGTTAGGAGTGTAGCGATGATCAAAAAAATTCCACCGATTAATCCCCAAAAAGTTCCTGTTGCTGTTGGCTTTGCGAATAAAGATTGGATTGTCATAATTGTTTTTTTTATTAATAAATTAAAGTGATGTATGTAAGTTAACTTAATATATTATTCCCACCTTTAAAATTTTCAGCCTTAGAATTTGCGACGCATGGCACACAACGTTAGGGCTTTGTGGCAGGTGTGGCATTAGAATTCCTGTCCGCCCATAACCGCTGCCTGGCTTTTGATAAAGTTAAATAATAAGAACTAATGTTCAGCGATGCTTTTCCCGCCCGAACAAATGCTGCTATATTGCTGATGCTGATT
>JBBRPX010000368.1:0-2739 GCA_038227505.1 Chitinophagales bacterium | reverse complement strand
GTTTTTTATTTATGTTTTGGAGGTTGGTTTTATCGATGTGCTTGCCTTCGGCGTGTATGAACCTATAATCTTTGGTGAGCTGCTGTGCTGTCTTCTTACTTCTTATTCCTATTCACCGATCTTTGATTGTTTTCCCATTATTGTTTACAAGGTCGGCAATAATATACAGGTGTTGACGATTCTTATCGGTATGTTTAGTAATGGCGTATTGGGTATTTTCAATCTGTAATTTTTTAAGGTATTTTTGAGCTATCTCAATGATCCTTTCATCTCCAACTTTTTCCCCCGGATAAAAAATTAAGATGCCATAAAAAACAGCCTTATGCAAACCTGGTCTTAACTGCTGCTGTCATTCAAAATCTTTGGCCATTAGTTTATAGTCATGCGACTTCACTCCTTCCGCACGTAAAACTACTACCCTATTCTGAGCTTTACAGATGTACCTACAGGCACAATAAAAAGTGCTTCCTATAATTACTTTGCTGATCATCTTTTAAGCTATTGTAAAAGCTGGTCAATCCGGTTCCTGTAGCTTTCAAAATCCTCCAATACTTTTTGTATTCCCTGCTGGTGTGCTTTTTTGGCCAGTTGATTTAGATTGTTGGACATCCCAAACAGTTGCCGGATCAGCTGCATATCCGTTTCTGTAATCTTTGTTTGAACCTTTCCGCTGACTGCACTTTGCCGTATATAACTTCCCGTTTTTATTCCTGCATCATTTGCCTTTTGCTACACGATGCCGCTTCTGATTTTGTAAAGCGTATGCCGACCGTTATGTTTCTTTTCACGGGCATAATTGGTCTGCCATCCTTATGTTTACTATACTCTTTCACCGTTTCCATTTCTCACATTTTTCAAGTTCTTCACTATTTCAAAAATCCTCCTCAATACTTTTGCGACCAACGGGAGGCAGTAACGAGCTGGTGCATTTCTCCAATATGCATTGCCCAGCCATTAAGGTCTTTATAAGACCTTGTATAAACTGCTTTTATGCCTGTATTTCAGATACGATTTTTTTGCATTTTCTTTAATCTTTATTCCTGCATTATCGTGGTCTAAATGCAAATAAATCTTGTGGTGTTTTTCAATCAAATTTTTCTGCTTGTCAAAAAAATGAAAGGGAGTTTAAAACTATGAAATTTGTCTTCCCCGGTCGTTGATTTTTATTTAAAGACTGGTAGGTTAAAAAATAAAAAAGCCTTCAAAAACGAAGATGGTTTTAGCAGCATTATTGTCAACAAAACTCACAGAGTTTGGAGAGCTACTGCGTTTGAAATAAGCATTGCGAAGTTCATATCCTCTTTCTGTATTTTTAAATCCTATTGCACAATAAGCCCGGTCTTTATCATTTATTGCAAACTGAGTCTCGTAACAATATGTATCAGCAATCACTTTATCAATTTTTCTTTGCTCTAAATGGTGGCAAAGTAAAGGGTCGTTGATGGGCTGCTTTGCGGGTATGATTTGTATAGCTGTTTCTCTTGCATAAGTGTGGCTGGTTTGGGAAATTTTATGGAAGTGAAACAGCGGATTTTCAGCAATGCTTTTGGCATAATTTTGCTGATGAAATAATGAAAATTTTTTGCAGCAATTCTCCTACCGAGCTGCTGAAAAAAAGCATACCAAAATCTACGAGTTTGCCCGCCTTGCCAAGCCCATGATCATAACATACATTTTTATGCCTGTTCATTTTAAAGGAGGCTTCCTTTTCTTCCCTTAAAGGAGACCGATACCAATAATCCTATCCGTAGATTTTATTCGGTTGAAAACCTAAGTCTGAAAGGTATTTCACCATATCTATCTGACTAAACTGCTCACAGTTCATACTCCTCAATTTTTAATAGTTATTTAATCAATATATTTTCACCTTTTAACTTTTATTAAATTGATAGTGATGTGGAAACAATTATGAATAATACTTTGAATAAAGTTTTTAGAACAGCAAATGAGAAACAGTAAATGAATTGGTAAATCGTAAATGTTGTAACAGTTAATTTAAAATACCCGTAAATTATCTTTTCTGAAAATGCAGATTGAGTTATGGCATATAATTTTGACGTTTTCTTCATTACTTCACATTTCTTTTCTCACTAAAAACCTATCTTTTTTAAAGGTAAGCAGAATTTTTAATATTGATATAATCAGTTAAAACTAATCTTCTGAAATATTTTTACAAATCCTCTGCCATCCTGTGATGGATTGAAATGAAAATTCTTGAAAGAAGATTGCAACGGAAAGCCAGTACCAAAGGGCACAGCCAAAGAATTGGCTTAAAATTAAAGCAATTATTTAGGATGCTATTTTTCACTTTCCTTACATCCATTAAAAGCCAAAGCATTTGCAAATTCAAAAAATAGATTTACTTAAAAGGTTGGTTAAAATCTGTTAATCCGAAATGAATTTTTCAACTTGTTCTATCAACAAACCTGAATTAAGTTTAGGGTAGTTTTTTTCTATAAATGAAAGAAATGCTTTCTTAATATTACTGTCACTCCAGTCTCTCAAAGTAAGGCAAAGCAACGGCCATTTTTTAATTTGTTTCTCTCTTCGCAAAGCGGCAGTTCTGGTTTCAAATTGTTCTGTCAAAATCACAATGAAAGGAATTCGATTCTTTGTAGACCGTTGCCTGCCTGAATTATGAAATAATAATCTTGCTTCAACATCTGCGGTTTCGCCAATATAGTATTGGTTATCTTTTTTGCTTTGCAATATGTATACGAAATGGGACATAAAAAAATC
>JBBRPX010000367.1:0-2775 GCA_038227505.1 Chitinophagales bacterium | reverse complement strand
TCCATTTTGTTATACCCGCCAGACATTAAGAATGTTGTTTTTTCATTACCTCCCGAAACAGAAAGGTCATAATTTCTTACAAACCCTTGCCTAAAAGCTAAATTCTGCCAGTCTGTATTTACCAAAGGATCAACTATACCATTTTTTGCTATACCACCTGTTGCAGCCAAAAAATTTACTGTATTTGCTCCTGCAGCTCCGTAACGGTTTACATTGGCTTCGTAGCCTAATTGTACTGCTTGTGTGGCATCTAAAACACCAAGTTTTTTTATAACTTGACTGAAGCCCATATAAGTACTAAAATTAATCTTTGATTTACCTTGCTTGCCTTTTTTGGTGGTAATAATTACAACGCCATTTGCAGCTTGTGCCCCGTAAATAGAAGCGGTAGCAGGATCTTTTAACACGTCGATACTTTCAATATCATCTGCGTTTATACCGTTTAACAAACTTGAAGATTGGGTAGCCTCAAAACCATTACCGACACCCAAACCATTTGTGTTTCCTGAAACCAATTGGATGCCGTCAATAATGTATAAAGGACTAACCGCCCCACCTGCACCTGCAGCTATAGAAGCGGCGCCACGAACTTTTACGTTTATTGCGCCACCGGGCACACCATTAAATGAATTTATTTGAACGCCTGACATTTGCCCCTGTAAAGCATTTGTAAATGCACCAACAGGCTTGTTTGCAATATCCGACCCTTTCACGCTGCTCATAGGTGCAGAGATATCTCTTTTCCTTTTTGTTTCATAACCAACCACCACAATCTCGTCTAATTTGCCATCTGCGGTTTTTAGTGAAATGTCAATATTTACAAGGCTACCAATGGTAATCCTTTGCGCTTCGTAGCCAACACTACTAAACAACAATGATTTTACATTTTTTGCTGCTGAAATACTGAAACTTCCGTCTTTACTTGTTTTTGCACCGTTCCTTCCGTCAGATGCAACCACAGAAACTCCCTCAATGGGAAGTCCTTTTTCATCAACTACTTTACCGGTAATTGTACGGTCTTGGGCAGTGGCATTTAACACAAAGGCAAATGCTACCATAATGGTGAGGATAATTTTTCTCATTTTGTTATTTTAGTTAATCGTGCCAAATATAAAATAAAAATAGATTGGCTGTTAAATAAAATATAATTTTTTGGCTTATTGCAATGTATTAATGAAGTATAAAATAATTTTCTATATCAGAACTTCATTTTTACGAAATTTATATACATATAAATTAATTAACATATTTTTAAGTCTAGCTTATTTAGCCTATAAGTAAGTATTTGTACGAGTGAAAATATTTTTATATAAAATGTGTTTTATGAATTTCAAGTCGAGATTAATGTGAATAATTTTTCTCAGATTAAATTGATGTAGAAGTAGAATAACAGAGAATTATTTGGTTTTTGTTCAGCCGCATATAAAATGAGTAGGCTTTAACTCAACAAATTTTTTAATTAGATGTACTCACATAAAATGGCAACGCAGCAAAATAGGAGTTAAAAGTTTATGTCTAATCGGTAAAAGAGCCCGGTACAAAAAATTTAAATAGACAAAACCTTTACAATTTACCGCCCAAAGCCAACCTACAGCGAACGTGCAGTGAACATACAGGGAAGGTACAGGGAAAATTACCCATACTAACTTGCTACGTTTGCTATATAAACGCCGACCGGCAACCCAGTCTCTTACAAACTTGTTTAAACGTTTTTGATTTAAATAATGCTAATAAAAGATATCACAAAGCAGGTAAAATATATGTTCGGCGTAAGCTTTTTAGATAGGCAAGTAAGATTAAGACTTTATCACAGCAATCGGCTATATAGAAAAAACTAGTTTATTGTCGTTCCGGAGGATTACCTTTTGCAAACAGTATAATTAATACAGGTAACAAAACAAGATTGGTAACAGTTGCCGTAAGCAGTGTTACAGAAGTAAGCCAGCCAAGGGCAAACGTTCCACCAAAACTGCTTGCGCAAAAAATGATGAACCCGGCTGTGAGCACCAGCGATGTATAAATAATGCTTAACCCAGTTTGGTGAATGGTATTTTTAACTGCAGCAGCAATATCATTGCCATGTTCGGGCAATACCTGTTTGTAATTTACTAAAAACCGAATAGTTATATCAATTGCAATACCCAATGCAACACTAAAAATTAATACAGTAGATGGTTTTAAGGCCACACCTGCCCAGCCCATAATACCTGCAGTTACAAGCAATGGAATAATATTCGGAATGAGGGAGCAAAACAATATTCTAAAGGACCTGAATAGAAAAAGCATACATATTGCTATCAGCAGAAATGCCCATGCAATACTTTCTTTAAGTCCGTTAATTATGAATTTGCTTCCTTCTAAAAAAGTAATACTTGTGCCGGTAAGGGTTACCTTATATGTACTGTCAAACAACTCGTTTGCCCTTGCCTGTATTTTGTTTAACAGGCCTGGCAACGCCTCCGTTCCTACATCTGCCATGCTCACACTTATGCGGGTAGTTTGCGATGCTGTATCTATAAAACTCCGCAAGGTTTTGGCAAAATTATTGGCCGCTGCACCGGTATCTTTTGTGGGGCGCAGGTATTCGCCTACAAATGCACCATCAAAAGTATTTGGCATTAAATATTGGGCAGAATCTCCTTCATAAAAACCCTGTTTTGCAAATTTTAAACCTTCTGCTAGGGTTAATGGTTTTGTCATTTCTTTTTGAGCACCAATAAACTGCGCAAGTGAATCTACTTTGTCAAAAACCATCAACGCTTTTAAACCTGAAAG
>JBBRPX010000366.1:0-2785 GCA_038227505.1 Chitinophagales bacterium | reverse complement strand
TACATTATAATCCCATAAAGTGGGCATTTGTAATTTGCCTGCTGAGTACTATTTTTCTTCTGCTCTATTTTACGAAAATGATATGAATAAATTTGGATTAATACAGCATTGTTTTGGATAGCAACCCTTCTAACGCACATTAGCAAAAATTTTGGCTTTTTAAAGACTATTTTTAAAAAGTTCGATGAGGACTGAAGTATTTTGATTTGTTATTTGGTATGCCGGGAGCGCCATAGGGAAACAAATGTTTAAATTAACAAAACGTATGTTATATATTTAAAATAAGCCAAACTTCATTTAATAAAATATCGGAAAACGAATGAGATGATCATCTTTAAATACAAATAACTTAATTATTTAAAAAACTAAAAAATTACTTTTATGCCTATTTTAACTATTCTCATTGTGTTAATCGTTGTTGGGGTTGTTCTGTATTTGATTAATAATTATATCCCGATGGATCGCAAAATCAAATCTATACTTAATATTGTTGTTGTAATTGGTGTAATTATATGGTTGCTTAAAGTTTTCGGTTTATTAAGCAGCCTTGGAAACGTAAAAGTTTAATTTCTTATTTAAATCTTAAACAGCGAAAAAGTCAGTGCGTCATTTACTGACTTTTTCTATTACTTAGATGCTATGATCTTAAAAGAGTGCTTTCCAACTTCGAAGCATTTTCAGTTCCCATAATTAATTACTTTTTTTATTCTCTAAGGTGATTAGGATGCTTAATGCGAAAATGTAATAAATATTTTTCCTAAAGTTTCATCTTGCTTTATACTAATTACACCTTGTACGTTTTGTTCCCGGTTTAAATATTATTTTTAGTTTCTTTTGAACTTATTAGTCGTACACGAAAATTCCCCTACAATTTTTGCATACCATCTAGCGCAGGTTTCCAACGAAGTTAATAAAGGTCTCTGGCGCAGACATGTAACTTTCCTGCGCAGATCTAAAGCATAGCTTAATGTGCGGCAACTTTTCTGTTTATTCGCAGATTTCTCAAACGACTTATCTTTACCAAAAAGACTAACCATCAATTTTTTCACATATGAAACCAGCATTTCTCCTCTTTACATTTTTCTTATTCACAAACAATTCTTTTTCGCAAACACCAATAAACCCCGCCAATGTTGATATCGTACGTGACAGTTTTGGTGTGCCACATATCTTTGCAAAGACAGATCCTGAAGTGGCTTATGGGCTTGCATGGGCAGAAGCAGAAGATGAATTTAAAAGCATGCAGGAATTATTGTTACCCGTAAAAGGTTTGATGGGCAAAGTACTTGGCAAAAAGGGAGCCGCAGGCGATTATGCATTTTCATTGTTTCGTTGTAAAGAAATAACAGAAGAAAAATGGAATACGCTCTCCCCTGCTTTCTTAAAATATATAACAGGTTATGTGCAAGCACTCAATCATTATGCTGCCACACATAAAAAAGAAGTCCTAAACAAAAATCTATTTCCCATTACACTCAAAGAGTATGTTTCATCATCGGTATTTGCACTTACTATTTTTAATGGTGCAGATGGTGCATTGCAAAGAATATTTACAAACGCAGAACCTGCAGCACCCGAGTATAATAAAAAAGGCAGCAATTCTATTGCTGTCTCAAATACCAAAACAACAACAGGCGAATCTTTTCTTTTAATAAATGCTCACCAGCCAAATACAGGTCCGCAGGCTTTTTACGAAGCACATATTTGCAGCGAAGAAGGCTTAAATATTTTGGGTGGTTTGCTCGCAGGTGCTCCCGCTATTTTACATGGTGTAAATGAAAACTTGGGCTGGGCCCACACTGTAAATTACTGTGATCGTTTAGATGAATACCAGTTAGAAATGAACCCTGCAAACCCACTGCAGTATATGTTTGACGGACAATGGACTGACCTTGAAGCAAAGACAATTAAGCTGGGTATAAAAGGAATTCCAATAAAAATAAAGCGTAAAATTTACTGGAGTAAGTATGGTGCCACCATGAAAAATAAGACGGGCTTTTTTTCTATTCGGCTTGGTGCAAATATGAAAATTGGTGCGCTGGACCAGTGGTACCAAATGGATAAAGCAAAAAATTACACAGAGTTTTACGCAGCATTAAACAGGCAGGAGTTAAGCATGTTCAATATTATGTATGCCGACAAACATGATACTATTTTTTACATAAATAATGCTGCGATGCCAGTGAGAAATCCAGGATACAATTGGCTTAAAACACTGCCAGGCAATACTTCCAACGATTTATGGACAAGCTTTAGGACGTTGAAGGAACTGCCACAATATGTAAATCCCAAAAGTGGCTTTCTATTTAATACAAATCACTCCTCTTTTTTAGCAACTGCACCGGCAGACAATTTAAAAGCAACTTCTTTTGCTGTTCAGGATGGTTGGGAAACCTATAGTTTAAACAGAAATGTACGTTTTATGGAATTGTTCCCACAAAATGAAAAACTGAGTTACGATAAATTTAAGTCGATAAAATTTGACAGACAACTGCCATCTCAATTGCAATATCGCTACAATCTTGATAGTATGTTTTCGGCAAATGAAAGTGATTATCCTGAATTTGCAAATACGATAAATATCTTAAAAAAATGGGATAAAAAAGGAAATATTGAGAGCAAAGGCGCTGCTGTTTTTTTATTGACCTATGAATATTTAAAAAAGAAATTAGCAGGCGTACCTCCACGAAAAATTACAAAGGCTGAGTCTGTAGAAACATTTAAATATGTGCATGACTATTTGCAGAATAATTTTTCTAACACAGAATTTACGCTTGGCGATTTG
>JBBRPX010000365.1:0-2790 GCA_038227505.1 Chitinophagales bacterium | reverse complement strand
TACAGTACCTACGCCTTCGTAATTTATAGATTGAGCTGCTTTAATGGCTGCATCGCCCATACGCTCACGCAATTAGTCTGTCATAAATGGCGATGGTGATTCCTCTACCAATTTTTGGTGACGGCGTTGTATGGAGCAATCTCTTTCGCTTAAATGGCAAACATTTCCATACTGATCTCCCGCAACCTGTATTTCTATATGACGAGGCTCTTCTACATATTTCTCCATGTATAAACCATCGTTTTTAAAAGAAGCCGCAGCTTCAGTTTTGGCATTATCAAAATTCTTTTCAATATCCTCTTCCTTCCAAACTACCCTCATGCCTTTACCACCGCCACCGGCAGTGGCTTTCATTATAATAGGATAGCCAATTTCTTTTGCTGCCCACTTTGCATGTTCAACGCTATCAAGTAAACCTTCAACACCTGGTACCACAGGAACTCCCGCGGTTATCATAGTGGCTTTTGCAGTAATCTTATCGCCCATTGCATTGATCATATCGGGCGTGGGACCAATAAATTTTACACCATGGTCGCCACAGATTTTTGCAAACTTTGCATTTTCTGCTAAAAATCCGTACCCAGGGTGAATGGCATCAGCATTTGTAATTTCCGCTGCAGCTATTATGTGCGCTACGTTTAGGTAACTATCTGCACTTGCAGGCTTGCCTATACACACAGCTTCATCAGCAAATTTTACATGTAAACTATCTTTATCTGCAGTTGAATAAACCGCAACTGTTTTAATACCCATTTCTCTGCAGGTACGAATAACTCTGAGGGCAATTTCGCCACGGTTGGCTATTAGGATTTTTTTAAACATTTTTTACTTTTTATAATCAGATGATTAGGAGAATTGCTAATTATCTGATTTATTAACCCAGTAATATTATTTTGAAATTGAAAGAAATAATTAGAATGGTAGGAAAAACATTATTAGATAATTATCTTACAATTTTCATCTCATAAAATTATTTCCATATTTGTTTATGAAGGGTCAACAAGAAACAAAGGCTGGTCATACTCCACAGGGCTCGCATCTTCTACCAATACTTTTACAATCTTTCCTTTTACTTCACTCTCTATTTCATTAAAAAGCTTCATTGCTTCTATAATACAAACAATTTTACCTGATGTTACTTCATCACCAACATTTACAAACAATGGCTTGTCCGGGGATGATGAGCGATAGAAAGTTCCGATCATTGGGCTTTTAATGGTAATGAAATTATCTGCTTTTGGTGTTTCAACCGGTGTAGCGGCTACTTGTGTAGGTTGAGTTGGTATTGGTGCGGCTTGCGGTGCAGGCGCATTGTATTGTGGGGGAGCACTCTGTGTATATATTTTTTGCGACGGGTCCTTCTTTTGTTTGATGGTAATTTTGGTTCCATCTTCTTCAATGGTTATTTCTCCGATGGAAGTTTTGTTAATGAGTTTTACCAACTCCTGAATTTGCTTAATGTCCATAATAGTTTGTTAGATGGTTAAATGCAATATTGAAACGGGCGGCTAAGATAGGGAAATCATTAAATAAATACAGAAGTAAAATTTCAGAAAAAAAGGCTAAAAATTCAGTTTTTTGATTAAAAAGGGCAAAATAGGAGCATTTTTACTCCCAAAATCATCAATTTTAATATTTTTAGAATTTTAATTTTTACCAAAAAAAATGGATAAACACTTTCGTAATTATCCATTTTTTAAAATAATATATTAATATTAGCCCTTTACTCTTTCTACGTATTCACCAGTTTTTGCAAGAATTCTAATCAACTCTCCCTCATTTACAAAAAGAGGAACGTTTACCGTTGCACCGGTTTCTACCGTGCATGGTTTTAAAGTCTTAGTTGCAGTATCACCTCTCATACCTGGCTCACTGTAGGTAACCAATAAAACGATTTTATCTGGCAAATCAACAGCCATAGGCATATCAGTTTCCCCATTTATAGATACAGTTACTTCTTGCCCATCTTTTAAAAATCTTGGTGCATCTATCATTGTTTCAGCAACGGTAATTTGCTCAAAGGTTTCAACATCCATAAAGCTATAACCTGTATCATCTTTGTAAAGATATTGGTAAGGTCTTTTTTCGACTCTCACAGGGTAAATGGTTTCTCCGGAGTTCCATGTTTGTTCAATCGTACGGGAGTTATCTACACCTTTAAGTTTAGCCCAAACTTTTGCGGCAGAACGGGCGGTTTTATTTTGACCAAAGTCAATAACTGTGTATAAACTTCCGTCAACTTTAATAATGAGACCAGAGCGTATATCTTGTGTAGTTGCCATTATAGCTGTTTTTTTGTTGGCTGCAAAAGTAGTGGAAAATTTTGCATTAAAAACAAAGAACGCTTTCGTTCAACAAAAAGGAAAATGATATTTCTCTCTGCTAAATTTTAATATTTAAATTGTACAATATTCGTCGAACTAAAATTTTATTATGGATCAACTGACTTTAGGGATAGGCACACGTTTGCAACATACACAGTTCGGGCCGGGTGTAATTGTGGGCATTAAGTACGCCACGTACATTATTTCGTTTATTGACAGCGGCATTAAAGAAATTGATAAGGGGGAGGATAAGCTGGAAGAAATTATACCTGAAAATATAACGTCTGAAATAGAAACAACATCAGAAGTTGAAAAATCTATTCTTAAAATTTTAAAAATGTGGGGTGGGGTAGCCGAATCTGTAGCGCTTGGTGATAAATGGCTTGGTGGAAAAATGTTGTTACAAACTGCTGACAAAACATTGAAGCCAAAAGAAATTCCCATTGAAGATTTTTTTCATAAAATT
>JBBRPX010000364.1:0-2801 GCA_038227505.1 Chitinophagales bacterium | reverse complement strand
CCACTAAATCCATTAGGCATAAAGGACCTTATTTTTTCGGAATTTTCCGGCAACCAGTTGCTCGTTAATCCATGTGATAAAACCAGATAACCACCAACAGCTATGATTAAAAAAACAGCTACGAGTTTTAATACAACCATGGCGTTGCTAAAATTTCTACTTTCTTTTACTCCACGATATACCAAATAAGTAATCATTAAATTAATAACAATGGCCGGTAAATCAAATATTATTTTTTGTGTGCCGATTACCGGAGAATTGTTCCATGCTTCCAGTATTTCCGGCCTTGTACTTCCTCCCTCAATGGCATGTTTCGCCTCCATGTAACTCGTACTTAAATATTGAGGTAAATGAACACCTACCTTATCTAAAAAAGAAGTAAAATAATCGCTCCAACTATAGGCTACATAAATATTACCAATAGAATATTCCATAATAAGCGCCCAGCCTATAATCCATGCAAACAGTTCACCAAAACTGGCATAGGCATAGGTGTAAGCACTACCTGCTACCGGTATACGACTTGCAAATTCTGAATAACAAAATGCAGTGAACGCACAAGCAACTGCTGTTATAAGAAACAGAATTACCACACCCGGACCACCATTAAAAACAGCAAAACCCAAACTACTAAAACTTCCTGCACCGAGAATAGCTGCAATGCCAAAAAAAGTGAGGTCTTTTACAGTAAGTATTCTTTTTAATCCGCCGCCGCCATGTTCGCCGTTAGCACCTTCTGCTAATATATTTGAAATGTTTTTTCTTCTGAATAAAGAATTACTCATGTACAATTTATTTTAGAAAGTAAAATAAGAAAAAAAAAGGAAAGTGTGAAAGTTGGTAATTTGAAAATGTCAATGTTGAAAACCGTTTTAAGTTATTGCGGTTTATGATTCTCAAAATAATCTCTTGGCGTTACAATTTTGGTTCTCTTATAACTCGGAAATATAAAATCTTTTGAATTACCGGTTATTACAAAATCTGCATCACATTCATCAGGCAATTCTAAAATCATATTATCATCATCGTCGGTAATTAATTCAAGTTTAATTGATGGAGTAAACATTACACCCTTGGCTGCAATTTCGAAAAGCAAGTTCTCTGCTTTAATAAAAAAATCCTGAAATCTTGAAAATTTTGGCCTTAAAAGAACTTCAAAATATTCGTTCATGAGTTCTTCTGAAATGCAGAGTATAAATTTTTGCTCTATAAAAAGATTGCTTAGAATTAAATCAGGATAGCCATTTTGGATTATTGAAGAAACAATAACATTGGTATCAATTACGATTTTTTGCATCTTTCCTTACCGCCTTTACCTCGTTAGAAATTTCGTCCATCGTCATTTTTGAAAGTCCATATTTATTTGCAAGTTCTAATGATTTATTCAAATTTCGGCGCATTATTTCCTTGCTTACCAAATCAATAATATCTGAGAAACTAAGGGTTTCTTTTTGAAAACCAAACTTATTAAATTCTATATCAGAAATAGAAACATTCAATGTACGCATGTTCTTTGTTTAACTCAAATATAAAAAATTCTATTCAATAGAAAACAACTAAAAAGCTAAATTAAATAACCGCTCCTTAACCAGCGGCGGTGGACTGAGCGATTTACCCTGCAATGCGAAGCATATTGCAGGGTACGGTACAGCGAAGGAGACCGGACAAATGCTGAAAGAAAATAAAATGTTCACCGCCCCAAAAGCTTTAATAAATTATTTTTCACGCATCATTAAATCTGCTGCAAGTTTTTGTAATTCTGTTTTTCTGTGCGATAAAACCGCAACATCATCAAGGTGTTTTAAAGCAATATTATAATACTTATCTTTTAATTCTGCAGACCAGTCATCTGCTTTGCAGTCGTTGTAAATCTGTAAAACTTTTTCAACTTTATTTGCAGGATTGTTTTTAATTAAATTATCCAGCTCCCTGTTTGCAGCAGGTGTACAGTACTCACGGGCGTGGATGAGCAAAAATGTTTTTTTATTTGCAATAATGTCTCCTCCCTGTTGTTTGCCCGTTTTGCTTGCGTCACCAAACGCATCGAGGTAATCATCCTGCACCTGAAAAGCGATACCAAGCTTTTTGCCAAATTCATATAGATGATCTTGATTGCCCAAACCTGCACCGCCAATAACAGCGCCCATTTGCAAACTTGCAGCTACTAGCACCGAAGTTTTAAGGGTAATCATATTTAGATAATCTTCAAAACGCACATCGTGCATGGTTTCAAAATCCATATCAAGCTGCTGACCTTCGCAAACTTCTTTTGCAGTTTTATTAAAAATTTCGATGCTACGTGGCAGGTATTGTGGACTTATTCTACCAAGATTTTCGTATGCAGTCACAAACATTACATCGCCTGCTAGTAAAGCTGTATTATCACCATATTTTTGATGCACGGTTTCCATTCCTCTTCGCAAAGGAGCTTTATCCATAATGTCATCGTGTATCAAACTAAAATTATGAAACAATTCTATTGAAGCACCCGCATGGTAAGCATCATCACTTATTGGAGAAAATAACTCATTTGCCAAATAAACGCATACAGGTCTTATTCTTTTTCCTTTTATGCCGAGTATGTATTGTGCAGGGTCGTATAATGAAGGAATATGAATGGGAAAGTGTCTTACGTTAAATCTTTCTTCAAACTGCGCAGATAAGTCCTGAAATGAATGCATGAATAATGGAATAACTGCTGTTGCGCTAAGATGCAAAAGCATTTAAATGAATGAAGCGTCTTAGCGCTTTGAAAACTATTTTGACAACTAATAAATTGTAAAGGGCAAAAATAGTTTTGG
>JBBRPX010000363.1:0-2816 GCA_038227505.1 Chitinophagales bacterium | reverse complement strand
AATTGGTGAACAGGTTTTATTGTCAGAATCTTTCCCATACCAAACGGTGCAACTGCTGCGGCAAAATAATCTTCCATTTTTTGCACCCGAAATAATTGCAAAAAATGAATGGACAACCGATGAATTACAAAACGAAATTGACACAAAATTATTTTTAGAAAAATATGATTTTGTCAGCTTACTGATTGGCGTAAATAACCAATATCGTGGGAGAAATTTGGATGAATATGGAATAAAATTTGAACAGTTGCTTAAAAAAGCAATAAGCTTGGGCGGTAATAATGTAAAAAATGTTTTTGTTTTATCTATCCCGGATTGGGGTACTATGCCGTTTGCAAAAAAACGGGATGTAGAAAAAATTGCCAAAGAGATCGATAGTTTTAATGAAGCCTGTAAAAACATTGCAAGAAAACTCGGCTGTGCATTTATTAACATTACATCGTCTCAAAGAGATGATAGCAATGATCCCACAATGATTGCTGAAGATGGGTTGCACCCTTCTGCATTTGAGTACAATAAATGGGCTAAAAAGCTTGCTGATGCTATTGCTGTGGCTTGTTCTGCTTAAACCTTGCAGCTATAACTTCTAACTCTTTATCATTTATTTTGGAAGTTTTTTTAAGGAGCGTAATAAAAGCGGCTACTTCTGTTTCAGAGGCTGGGCATCCTAAATTTTCACCATTTGCAAAACTATCAGCTAACACATTTCTGCTGTTATTTAAAATTGCAAAAAAAGGCAAGCTTCCGGCTTGGGGTTTTAATTTTTTCATAAATTCAGCAGCGCCGGGGTTTTCTAATTTTTTATTTTCTTCGCTCTCTAATACGGTAAGATGAACTGTAACAAAATTATTATCAAAATATTTTTTGGTTGTAGCATCGTTCATGGAAGCATCCATTTTTTTGCACCAACCGCACCAGCTCGCATGAAATATTACAAAAATATTTTTATTTTCTTTTGCTGCTTGTTTGCATGCACCTGATAAAATGCTCTCAGTTGTTAGAACATTTTGTGACTTTGCTATAAAAAATATACAGAGTACGAGGGTTAACAATAATATTTTTTTCATACTTTTTCTTTAAATTTTTTGAATCTTAATTTATTTCACAATTGACCATTCACATACCAGCCATTGATAAATATTCTTTCATTTCTGTTTTATATTGTTGGGCAATGATAGCTGCTTCTTCAGCAAAATTTTCTCCATCTCCTGCATAAATTATAGCCCGGCTGGCATTAACCAACAAGCCACAGTTTTTCGTCATTCCGTATTTGCTAACATCTGCTAAACTACCACCCTGGAAACCCACACCCGGAACCAATAGAAAATTCTCAGGAACTAGTTTTCTAATATTTTTTAATTCGCTTGTTTGAGTAGCTCCTGTAACAAACATTAGGTTACCCGGGTTACCCCATTTGCTTACTGTATCAATTACCTTTTCGTAAAGAAATATTTCTGTCTCTCCTTCGTTTTTTTTACGGCTTAGCAATCGTTGCATTTCAAAATCATGTGCGCCTTTGTTGCTCGTTAATCCTAACACAATCGTCCATTTGTTTTCATAATCTAAAAATGGTCTGATGCTGTCTTCGCCCATGTAAGGAGCTACTGTAATTGCGTCAAAAGGTAAGGTTTCAAAAAATGCCTTCGCATATTGAGATGATGTGTTGCCAATATCTCCACGTTTTGCATCTGCTATTTTAAAATGTGTGTTAGGTATATAGTTTACTGTTGCCCCCATATCTTCCCAACCCTTACTGCCATTTGATTCGTAGAAGGCTGTGTTTATTTTGTAGCTAACACAATAATCTTTTGTAGCATCTATGATAGCTTTATTAAAATCTACTATGGCATTTTTATTCTGTTGAAGATGCTTGGGTATTTTGGTGAGATCAGTATCTAAACCCACACATAAATAAGATTGTTTTTGTTTGATTTGCTGTATGAGAATATTACGGTGCATAATGTTTAGGATAATCTTTTTTCAATTTCTGAGGCAATTAATAAGTCTTCTTTTGTATTTCTTATATGTATGTGCTTAATGATATTTTCTTGTTCTGATCTTGTTTTATTTTGACTTAGTTTAAAAATATTGTCCAGCATTTCCACTTCAATACTAAAACCAACAATTGCTTTCAATAATGAGTCTATATATTTTTGAGGTATATTTTTAAAAGCAGCTTTTGTTTCTGGCCCCTCATATTTATTAGTAACAGATTTTATAGCTTCATAAGTTCCGACGACGCCGGTAAAAGTTATTTTTCCTTGTGCATGCACTGTCATGTAATTCCATGTTGAAGCCGCACGGGGGTCGCTGTACCAAGCTGCACTCACATAGCAATGAGGGCCAGTAAAAAGTACCAAGACATTATTATTTTTTTCAAAGGCTAAGTGGTGATCGGTCTTGCGCATTAAATGCCCATTTAAAAAAATGCGCCCTTCTTTTTTTTCAATTTCTAGAGGTAATTGTGTTGCTACCGGATAACTTTCTCCAATACCTGTAACCATTGCAAAGGAATGCGCTTTCATAAACGCAATAATTGCTGACTTATCACTTTCTTTAAAGTAGGAGATGTTATACATTTATTTTTCTTGAAAAAGTTCCTGCAAAACATTTGCGAAATAAAAAATATCTTCAAATGTATTGTATAAAGGTACAGCTGCAATTCTTATAACATTTGGTTCTCTCCAGTCAGCAAAAATGCCTTTTTTTATAAGCTCGTCAAAAATGATTTTGGCATTTTCATGCACAGATATTGAAACCTGACAACCTCTTTCCGCTGCGTTTGTTGGTGTTAAAATATCAAATTTTTTAGGGTT
>JBBRPX010000362.1:0-2824 GCA_038227505.1 Chitinophagales bacterium | reverse complement strand
TAATACTCAAGTTTTGGAAAGATCAAATTTTGTAGACCAGATAAATATTTTTTGCCGCAGTGGTCATGGTGGTGCAGGTAGCAAGCATTTTCTGCGCAACAAACTAACTGCAGAAGGTGGTCCTGATGGTGGTGATGGTGGACGTGGTGCACATATAATTTTAAAAGGCAATACACAGTTATGGACCTTATTGCATCTTCGTTATTTTAAAAATGTATTGGCAGATGATGGTGGCAATGGCGAAGGTGGGCAAAGAAGTGGCAAATCGGGCAAGGATATTATTATAGAAGTACCACTTGGTACAATAGCACGTGACCCAGAAACCGGTGAAAGAGTTGCGGAAATTTTGAACGATGGCGAGGAAGTTATTTTAATGAAAGGGGGCCGTGGTGGTTTAGGCAACAGTAATTTTAAAACAGCTACCAACCAAGCTCCTGAATACGCTCAACCCGGCGAAGATGGAGCGGAGGGTATCAGAACACTTGAGTTGAAAGTGTTGGCAGACGTCGGTTTGGTAGGTTTTCCAAACGCAGGCAAATCAACATTGCTATCCGTTGTAACGGCGGCAAAACCCAAAATTGCTGACTACGCATTTACTACATTGGTGCCGCAACTCGGTATGGTAGAATACAGAGATGGGAAAAGCTTTTGCATTGCAGATTTACCAGGTATTATTGAAGGTGCAGCAGAAGGCAAAGGACTTGGGCATCGCTTTCTTAGGCATATAGAGAGAAACTCCATTTTACTTTTTGTAATACCTGCAGACAGTACTGACCATAAAAAAGAATTTGAAATTTTACGAAACGAATTGCAGGAATACAACCCCGAAATGTTGCAAAAAGATTTTGTAATTGCCATCAGCAAAGCAGACATGCTCGATGAAGAATTGCGGGAAGCTATAAAAAAAGAATTGCCGCAAAATATCACCTCAATATTTTTCTCATCAATAACTGGCTACAATCTTTTACAATTAAAAGATATGTTGTGGAGCTCATTAAATGCGCCACAAAAGGATACGGTTAAATAACTCAGCCAATTAAAAAGTATACTGAATAGACAGACCCGAATCTGTCTATTTTTCGTTGCAACTGAAACAGTTTCAATTACCACACATTTATTGTAATTTGCGGAGCTAAAAACGAAAGCATGTTTAATACGAAAATTGCAGGTATAGGAATGTACGTTCCTGAAAATATAGTTACCAATAACGACCTTACAGCTTATATAGAAACGAGTGATGAATGGATACAGGAGCGTACCGGTATTCAAGAGCGCAGGTATGCACACCGCACAGAAGAAACCACCACAACAATGGGTGTAAAAGCGGCTGAAATTGCATTAGAGCGGGCAGGAATAACTGCGCAAGATGTTGATTTTATCATTTTTGCAACTCTTAGCCCAGACTATTATTTTCCGGGATGTGGCGTATTGGTACAACGTGCCATGAAGATGAAAGAAATTGGCGCATTAGATATTCGTAACCAGTGCAGCGGGTTTGTTTATGCCCTTTCCGTTGCCGACCAATTTATAAAAACGGGTATGTACAAAAATATTTTATTGGTTGCAAGTGAGAAGCATTCTTTCGGTTTAGACTTTACAACACGGGGCAGAAACATATCTGTAATATTTGGTGACGGCGCCGGTGCAGTAGTTTTGCAACCAACTGAAGGGCAAGGAATTTTAAGTACACACTTACACAGCGATGGAGAAAGCGCAGAAATTCTGGCAATGCCCAACCCGGGTACACATGCCAACCATTGGCTAAAAGAAAAATTAGCAGATTTTGTAGATGCACCAAGAGGCGAAATGTTTATGAGCCATGAAATGCTGGAAAACGGACAAAATTATCCTATCATGGATGGACCCGCAGTATTTAAAAAAGCAATCGTAAAATTTCCTGAGGTAATTATAGAAGCACTTGATAAGAACAATTTAAAAACAACAGATCTCAATGTACTCATTCCTCACCAAGCTAATTTGCGTATTGCACAATACGTGCAGCATAAACTTCAATTGAGAGATGATCAGGTTTTTAACAATATTGAAAAATACGGAAATACAACCGCAGCATCTATTCCAATAGCTTTGTGCGAAGCTTGGGAAGCGGGAAAAATAAAAGAAGGTGATCTAGTTTGTCTTGCTGCATTTGGTAGTGGCTTTACATGGGGCAGTGCATTGCTGAGATGGTAAATTTGGTTTAAATCATTGTATTTTTAATTTCAATTATTTGTTTTGGTAAAAAGAAATTTTATCATTTTTATAAATCCTATTTCCGGTACGAGAAATAAAAAAGATGTACGCAGCTTGATTGAAATTAAACTGAAAGAATTTGATTTTCCTTTTGAGATTTTACCGACAGAAATATCAGGAACTTATCCAACATTAAAAGATAAAATTGTAATAGAAAAAATTACCGATTTAATTATATGCGGTGGTGATGGTACGGTAAATCAGATAACCGAATGTATACAAAACACAAAAATACAGGTCGGCATCATTCCTATGGGTTCGGGCAACGGCTTTGCTTTTACTGCCGGTATTGCAAAAGATCCTAAAAAAGCATTGGATATTATTTTGCATGGAAAAGCATCTTACGTAGATGCTTTTATGATCAACGAACATTACAGTTGTCATTTATGCGGATTGGGTTTTGATGCACAGGTATCACACGATTTTGCAAGGCAGGAAAAACGAGGTCCGTCAACCTATATGAAAGAAACTTTAAAGAATTTTTTTAAAGCAAAACCTTATCGTTTTCAAGTTACGGCTAACGGAAACACATTTAATACTAACGCATTTTTTTTAAGTATCGCAAATAGCAATC
>JBBRPX010000361.1:0-2833 GCA_038227505.1 Chitinophagales bacterium | reverse complement strand
CCATCCATCCACTATTCCGTAGAGTTAAGGCGATGCCGTCTCTACGGATTTTTAATAAAGATGAGTATTTACTCATCAGTAAAAACCATTTTAAAATACAGATTTTACTAACCAACGTTCTCCTTCTTGGGCAGAAATTATGCGAGGCTTTTGTGTCACAGCTTTCTGTGAGACTTAATTAAGCAACTTTATTATTTAAGGGGTTATAAATTTCCTCCATCTTGCTGCTGCTTTTCTCATAAACTAATTACGTTTTGGCCTATCTTGTTCTTCGTAATATTTACAAGAAAAAACCGAAATAACATTCCATTTACTATGCAAGATGAAGTCTTAAAACATACTAAAAAGATTTATACCGCAGTGAAACATCCTACTCATAGTTTTCGGCATAAGCTAACTGAGATAGTAATTGAAATTCTAATAATAGTGTTTGCCGTTACTTTATCTATCTGGTTACATAGCTTAAGTGAACACAGGCACGAACAGGCGGTAGTGAAATCTTTTTTGAAAGGATTACAAGATGACCTGACGAGTGATATGGAACATTTCCGGAGAGATAGTATTTCATTTAATAATGCTAAAAACCTGGTTATTGAAAGACGAGGTTTTACTAAAGCCTCCATTGACAGTGCGATGACTGCTAATCCTGCATACAATGGAAATTATCTGCTTCCGCAGATCTGGTGTAATCTGAGTGAAGGCAGGTATCAGGGTTTTAAATCGAGCGGGAAAATAGAACTTATAGAAAACGATTCCCTAAAAACAGCGATTCTAAATTATTATGAACAGACTATTCCGGAGATACATAGGATGGAAGAAGATTTTAAACAAACAAGGCTGCAGGTATCTGATGCAGTAGTTTCCAACGACCCAGATACTAAATCTGTGTACGCAATTTTCTCACGACCGATGAAAATATTATACTATCAGGCAGAGGTGGGTCTTAATAAGATTATCGTTAATAATAATTGGGCATTGGAGAGTTCCAGTGCAATAATTGCCGAAATAAAGAAGTCGTTAAAATAGATTTTTTTTGCCTGCGTTGGTAAGTTATTTCGCAGCAATGTCTCCTATGTTTGCTAAAGACAAAAACGGATATGTGAATATTTTCAATGATCTTAATAAAACCCATCGCCTAGGTTTGTATCATCACAAACCATTGGTTTAGCTAAATATCTACCCCACTACCCATAGAGTCAAGCGGAGCGTCTCTACGGATTTTTTAATAAAAATGAGTTTTAACTCACTGCGAAAAGCCTCGGAATTTTATGAATTTGAGGTTTGGGCACTCACAGGGATAAAGTCTTACAAACACGAGCGAACATTTTTCATTTGTAACTTTTAGTGAACAAGTCTTTGCCTTCTTTGTCCGATGAATTATACAAGTATCTTTTTTTGGTGACTGAGACATGTGACCTTTTATTCCTAACTTTATTCTAAAATAAAATTAAGTCTTAGTATGATATAGTGCATACGGTATTTAAAAAAAGCCTTTCTAAAAACTTACGCTGCAATATTATAAAAGCATAAGTAAACACTAAGCAAAATATTCGATTGAATTGAGTGAAACCAAAACAATAATAAACACAAAAAAATTTAATGATTACTTTATCCATAATCTTTCAAATTGTAATAGCCCTGGCAATCTTAATTATATGGGTATTTAGATTTTACAAAGTAGAAGTAGAATTTAGAAACTATCACTTAAGCGACTTAACCCGAAACCTTGTTGGCGCAAGCAAAATTTCCCTATCAACCTTATTGGTAGCCGGTATTTGGTATCCGGGTTTGGTACTTATTCCCGCCCTATTAATGGCTTTGCTTATGGTAGCAGCACAGTACTATCATTTTAGAGCAAAACACCCTTGGCTTTATCATGTACTTTCTTTTTTACTTTTACTGATGTGCCTTTTCATAGCAGCAGTATCAGCTAAATTATTGTAAGACATGACTTTTCTCAATCTCCTTATTGTTTTTTCAAGTGTGTCGTTTTTATTTTATGGGATTTCATATTTCACAACCACAAATATGAAAATTGAGTTTAAAAGATTTGGCCTTGAAAAATTTGGCGCACTTACTGCAGTTTTAGAAATATTGGGTGCCCTTGGTCTGCTTCTAGGTATAAGTTTGCACCCTATATTACTTATATCATCAGGCGGACTAACGATACTAATGGTTCTGGGTGTATTAGTCCGAATAAAAATGAAAGACAGTCTACTGATATCTACTCCTGCTACAATTTATATGCTGTTGAATGCATGTATATTCTTCCTATCTTTTTAGTTGATCTATACTTTAGAACATTGGTAAATTTTTCATTCTATGTTTAGAATTTTACAAAACAAGCACCTACTATCCGTAAAGTAAATAGCAGCGCCTCTATGCAGTTTTAATATTTTTGCCTTCATTGGTAAATTCAAGCCTCGTAAGTACCCAATGCTCCTCCTGTGGCTCACCGAGGCTCGGTCCTTTGACCAGCCGACGCAGGTTCGCTAAGCCAATAAAACAAATAATTTTTTATTTTCACTAAAAGAAACTATACACTTCAAAAGAGTTTAAAACTTTATAAAAATATAATAATTAAAAGCTTACGAAGTAAATACCATTGATACGAAATATAATTTTTGGCAAAGAGATTCTTTAAGTATTAAATTGTTTACGGCTGCTGTGTTTAATCAAAAAATGAATTACATACATTATAATCCCATAAAGTGGGCATTTGTAATTTGCCTGCTGAGTACTATTTTTCTTCTGCTCTATTTTACGAAAATGATATGAATAAATTTGGATTAATACAGCATTGTTTTGGATAGCAACCCTTCTAACGCACATT
>JBBRPX010000360.1:0-2858 GCA_038227505.1 Chitinophagales bacterium | reverse complement strand
TTACGATAACAGAGGTGGTGAATTTGATGAAGTGAAGGCTCCATGCGATTGTCCGGCTAATCTAAAAACCAATTTGAGTTATGTAACCGTAGAACCAAGTTTAAGAATTAAACCGTTTTCAATTCCGTTTTACGTTTTTGCAGGACCGGTGATCAGCTTTAATGTTACCAACAAATTTATTTACACGCAGGATAAACAAAACGAGATAAGAGAAGATTTTAGCGATATTAAAAAGCCTGTTTTTTCCGGCCAGGTAGGAGCAGGTTTTGATATTCCAGTATCTTCTAAATCAAATGCTACACAGTTTACACTTTCGCCATTTGCATCTTTTCAAACAGATTTAGGACGTAATCCTAGAACGGTTGAATCATGGGCAATTTATACCGTACGTGCAGGTATTGCATTAAAGTTTGGTACAGGTAAAATTGCAGCACCACAGGTTGCTCCTGTTGCTCCTGTTGTAGTTGTTCCACCTGTTACAGATAGAGATGGTGATGGTGTGCTTGATGTTGTAGATAAATGTCCTGATGTACCTGGGTTTGCAAAATACCAGGGTTGCCCTGTACCAGATACAGATGGCGATGGTATAAATGATGAGCTTGATAAATGCCCTACTGTATTCGGTTTGGCACGTTACAATGGCTGTCCAATACCAGACACTGACGGTGATGGCGTAAATGATGAAGAAGATAAATGCCCTTCACGACCAGGTCCTGTTAGCAACAAAGGTTGCCCAGTTATTGCAAAAGAAGTAATAGAGAAAATTAATTTCGCCGCTAAAAATATTTTCTTTGCAACAGGCAGCTACAAATTACTTCCAAAATCATTTAAATCTTTAGATGAAGTGGTTAGAATAATGAAAGAAGATGAAACATTGATGTTAGATATTGATGGGCATACAGATGCGCAGGGATCTGACGAGAGTAACCAGGTACTTTCAGATAACCGTGCAGGTGCAGTTAAGAATTATCTTACCAGCAAGGGTATAGATGCATCTCATTTAAAATCTACAGGCTATGGCGAAACCAAGCCTGTAGCAGATAACAGCTCAGCAGCGGGCCGTGCTAAAAACAGAAGAACAGAAATGACAGTTAGAAATTATTAAAATTTTTCTTCAAACAAAAAGCCCCGTTCACTTTTTTTGAACGGGGCTTTTTGTATAACACGGAAAAACTTGTTGATATTATTCTTCAGTAAAAAAGTATCAGCTAATTCAAAAGAGATCAAAATAATAAGCCTACCTCTTTTTATTTTTGAGGAGATTTTAAATTTTAAAAATCTTTTCTATCATTGATCAAGACCCAGATTATCTAAATATTTATAACCGCTTCCTGTATTCAACAACAATACTTTTTCATCAGCGCCTATCTTTTTATTTTTATGAAGATGCAACAATGCTTTCCATGTGGCAGCACCTTCTGGAGAAATAATATGCCCTTCTATTTTTGCAATTTCTTTTACACCTGCAACAATTTCTTCTTCGGATATTGACACTGCTGTACCATTTGATTCATGCAAAACTTCCAGCATCATATTCATGCCAAAAGGATATGGAACTGCTAACCCGTTTGCGATGCTTGGTTCCGGAGTAAAATTATTTTTCCAATTTTCAGCATCTTTTAGGGCATGTAATATTGGTGCACAGTTTTGTGATTGTACTGCAATCATTCTGGGCAGTGGGCCGGTGATCCAACCCATTGCCAACATTTCTTTAAAGGCTTTCCATATACCGATCAAGCCGGTGCCGCCGCCTGCGGGATAAATAATTACATCAGGTAAATGCCAGTCAAGTTGTTCGGCAATTTCGTAACCCATTGTTTTTTTACCTTCTAACCTGTAAGGTTCTTTTAAGGTAGAAATATCAAAGTATTTATTATCATTATTGAGCTCGCCAATCTTTTTTGCGCAGTCATTAATTAAGCCATCTACCAATAATAATTCAGCACCATACAATTCGCATTCCTGTTTAAATATTTTGGGTGTATGTGTCGGCATTACAACTGTACATTTAATATCTGCCTTTGCACAATAAGCGGCCAAAGCCCCGCCTGCATTACCGGCTGTAGGAATAATACAATGCTGTATACCAAATTCTTTTGCTTTGGAAACTGCCATACTTAATCCTCTGGCTTTAAAAGAACCTGTAGGATTGTTCGTTTCATCTTTCATTAAAAGATCTGAAAAACCATGAGCGGAACCAATCTTATTTAATTCCAATATTGGTGTCATTCCTTCACCAAGACTTACGATGTTATCCTTTTTTAATACAGGTAACATTTCTGAGTAACGCCACATATCATGTCGCCTGTTTGCTAACTTGCTTTTATCAAGATCGAGATCCTGATCATATTCTACAACCAATGGACGGTTGCAACAGTCTGCAAAAGTATTTAACGACTGAAATGAATATTCTTTGTGGCAGTTGGAACATTTCAATGCAACTGCAAATGAGTATCTTTTTGTTAATGTTAGCATATGACAAAAATACAATCACAACTATAACCTTACTGACTTAAAAAGTTATAGTACATAACCAACAGTTATATGTAATTTTTACAAAACTTAATAAATGTTCTGTTTAATTCGTTGGTATCTGTGCCATGGCGCTGGATAAAAAAGAAATCTCTAATAATTTTAAATTTTTCAATTTTGATGGCTACCAAATCACCATCACGTAATTCTTTCAGAATAGAACCTTTTGGTAAAAAACCAAGACAGGTATCTTCTCTTAAAAAGTTTTTAAGCGCTTCTGTACCTGCCAGGCGAACGCTTACTTTTAAATCAGAAATTTTTACACCACTTTTTTCGAGATTGTATTTTAATGCTTCTAAAGTACCCGAGCCCTGTTCTCTTAAAAC
>JBBRPX010000359.1:0-2858 GCA_038227505.1 Chitinophagales bacterium | reverse complement strand
AGGAAAAAGAAGAGACGGTGGAGGTAAAAGATCTGCTTAATGACGAACGTACCCATAAAATTGCAGGAAGTTTATGCTTGTTGCTCGCCATTCTTTTTTTTGTAGCATTTACATCTTATTTATTTACATGGGATGAGGACCAGGATAAAGTTTTTAAAGAAGGATATAAATTACTTGCAGGCACCGATACAAAAGTTGCCAATTTGATGGGTACATTCGGAGCTTTTATTTCTCATTTTTTAATTTACAAAGGTTTTGGTGTTGCATCTTATCTTATTTGTACTTTCTTTTTTATAATAGGCATCAATCTTTTTTTTGGTAAAAAAGTTTTCTCCGTTTTTAGAAATGTAAAATATTTAATTGTTGGGCTTCCATTATTAAGTATTACAGCTTCAGTAATAATGCAGGGCAACGACTTTGCATGGGGCGGTGCAGTAGGAGATATGTGCAGAGATTATTTGTACAATGCCATCGGTAAAATTGGTACAATAGGTTTTATTGCAGTTGCATTTTTTGCATACATCATTTGGCGCTTTAATCCTTCATTTAAAATAAATAATAAAAATGTAAAAGAGCCCAATGATTCTGACATTACAAATACCAAGGAAGCTGAAGAAAATTTAATTGATGAAGATACTGATACACAAAATCAAACTATCGCTTCAGGAAATATGCTGGGCAACAATGCGGGGGTGTTAAATATACCTGATCAAAGTCCACAATTTGATCATGATCTATCATTATCAGAAAAGGAAGAGGAGGAACAAAAACGGGGTGCAAGAATAGTGAATACAGTTGTGCTTCCTCAAAAAAAACAACCCGAACCTGTTACTAACGACATAGATGAAGCTGAAACTTTTCAAGAAGCATCAAAAAAAATAATTGGTAATAATCTTGAGCTGGAAGTAAAAACAGTTCCGGATGTTATTGAAGATGAAATATCACCATCCAAAACTGCTGCAGATGTAAATAAAATGATTCCGTATGATCCCATTTTAGATCTGCGAGATTATAAATATCCATCTGTAGAGTTGCTGGAGAACCACGGCAGTGAAAAAGTAATACAGGATCCGCAGGAGCTGGAAAATAATAAGAACCAGATTATCTCTACCCTTAAAAATTACGATATTGAAATACAAAAAATATCTGCCACAGTTGGACCTACAGTTACTCTGTATGAAATTATTCCTGCTGCTGGTGTAAGGATTTCACGAATTAAAAACCTGGAAGATGATATTGCTCTAAGCCTTGCGGCACTTGGTATACGTATCATTGCGCCCATACCCGGCAAAGGAACCATTGGTATTGAAGTGCCGAATACCCGTAAGACAATGGTTAGTATGAAGACTTTGCTGGTAGATGATAAATTTCAAAAAAGTACGTTTGCTTTGCCAATTGCAATTGGTAAAAGAATTGACAATACAAATTTTATTGTTGACTTGGCTGCAATGCCTCATTTATTAATGGCAGGTGCTACCGGGCAGGGAAAGTCAGTTGGATTAAACGCCATACTCGTTTCGTTGTTGTATAAGAAACATCCATCACAATTAAAGTTCGTACTGGTAGATCCTAAAAAAGTGGAGCTCAGTATTTATAAAAAAATTGAAAAACATTTTCTGGCAAAATTACCGGGTGAAGAGGATTCGATTATTACAGATACTAAAAAAGTTGTCCATACATTAAACGCACTTTGTATTGAAATGGACAACCGCTACGATCTTTTAAAAGAAGCTGGTTGCCGAAACATACGGGAGTACAACGAAAAATTTGTTGCCCGTAAACTTAATCCTGAAAAGGGTCATGATTTTTTACCTTTTATTGTATTGGTCGTAGATGAATTTGCGGATTTAATAATGACTGCAGGCAAAGAAGTAGAAATGCCTATTGCACGGTTGGCGCAGCTTGCAAGGGCGATTGGTATACATTTAATTATTGCTACACAGCGTCCATCTGTAAATATTATTACCGGTACCATCAAAGCAAATTTTCCAGCACGTATAGCTTTTAAAGTGAGCAGTAAAATAGATAGCCGCACCATTTTAGATATTGGTGGTGCAGAGCAATTAATTGGAAAAGGTGATATGCTGATTAGTTACAATGGAGAATTGGTAAGATTACAATGCGCATTTGTTGATACACCTGAAGTGGATAAAATTGTTGATTTTATTGGTGAGCAACGAGGTTACCCCGATGCATTTTTATTGCCTGAATATGTTGATGAAAAAGAAATGGATGCAAAAGATTTTGATGTAAATAATAAAGATGCATTGTTTGAAGATGCTGCAAAGCTTATTGTAACAAGCCAAAGTGGAAGCACTTCTTTATTACAACGCAGAATGAAACTTGGTTATAACCGTGCAGGCAGACTGATGGACCAGTTGGAAGCAGCGGGAATTGTTGGCCCGAACCAGGGAAGTAAGGTGAGAGATGTATTGATTAAAACCGATGCTGATTTGCAAATGTATTTGAACGAAATGGGTTGAAGGGTTAAAGAGTTGAAAGGTTTAAGGGTTTAGAGGTTTAGGGCAGAAGACATAAGACAAAACAAGGGTGGTACAGGAAAGGAAAGTGTTTAATTATTTTTGTTAATTAAATGCTGCATTAATTGTGCATTTTAAGTGTGCAAGTTTTCAATCTGTGTATTTTTTATTTTAAGTTCTTTTTTTAATGTAATGGCCAATTCTTTGTTATCCGCATTTAGTATTTGTATGTAGGAAGCGTATCCATTTTCTACTTTATCATTAAAATTTTTTGTAACACCAAGCCAGTAAAACAAACCTAACTCTATAACATTTTCATTAAATTTTTTGGCTATTATTTTTTTCGTTCTTCATCTAATAATTTTGTTTTACCGTTTT
>JBBRPX010000358.1:0-2884 GCA_038227505.1 Chitinophagales bacterium | reverse complement strand
GAAGCCGATACATGGAGTGACGCATTTTATCATTGGGGCGCATTGTTAGGTTTTATAGACATTATTGATCGGGGTTATATGCCGCGTCCAGAACTTAGTTTGCCCTTAAAGAAAAATTAATTAGTCAAGAATTTATAGTTAAGCTGTGTTGAATTTAAAAGTCATTGTATACCTGTTTGCAATAGCTACAATGGAAAATATCAATTTTTTGTCCAAATTTTTATCGACTCTTGAAATGTATAAAAATACTTGCCAAATAAAACCATGAAATTAATAGACAGTCATCAGCATTTCTGGCAGTATAACCCGGCAGAGTATACTTGGATGACAGATGCGATGATGGCTTTGAAAAGAGATTTTATGCCAGCAGATATCGTTCCATTGCTCGGCCAAATTAATTTTGATTCATGTATTGCCGTGCAAGCAAGGCAATCAATAGAAGAAACAGATTGGTTACTGAAACTAGCCGCTGAGAATGATTTTATAAAAGGTATTGTAGGTTGGGTTGATTTACGTTCACCCAAAATACATGAAGTATTATCAGGTTATTCCGATCAGAAAAAATTGGTTGGTGTAAGACATGTGGTGCATGATGAACCGGATGATTATTTTATGCTGCAACCTGCTTTTCAAAATGGAATTTCTGCGTTAGGAGAGTTTAATCTTACTTATGATCTACTCTTGTTTCCAAAACATATTCCCATAGCACTACAGTTGGTAGAAAAATTTCCAGAACAACCTTTCGTGCTGGATCATATTGCAAAACCATTTATCAGTAAAAACGAATTTTCTCCATGGCATGAAAATTTGATGAAACTGGCAAAATTCCCCAATGTGTATTGTAAATTATCAGGAATGGTGACTGAAGCAAAATGGAAAGACTGGAAGGAAGATGATTTTAAACGATACCTGGATAGTGTTACAGCATCATTTGGTACAAACAGAATAATGATTGGTTCGGACTGGCCTGTTTGTACACTTTCCGGCGATTACACAGCAACGATGAATATTGTAATCAATTATGCCAGACAGTTTTCAAAAGAAATCAATGACGCAATTTTAGGAGGTAATTGCGTTAATTTTTATAAAGTAGATTACCGTATTTAAAGTTAAATATATGACAGATACTATGAAAGCAGCAGTGCTGCACGGAGCTAAAGATATAAGGGTAGAACGGTATCAAATGCCTGAGTTATTACCTGGAATGGTATTATTAAAGATTAAACGGGTTGGTATTTGTGGCAGTGACTTGCATTATTTTCAAGATGGTTACTGCGGAGCGTTTGTTCCATCAAGACCTTTTGTTTTAGGTCATGAATTAACGGCAGAAGTAATAGCTGTGAAAGGCAATACTGCCGATATGCCTGCTGTTGGTACAAGAGTTACCGTAAATCCGGCTAGGGCTTGTGGGTATTGTGATTATTGTAAAAGTGGGCATGGTAATCTTTGTAGAAAGACGATTATGCTGGGCAGTGGAAGCACAACCCCTCCAACAGATGGCGCAATGGCGGAATTTGTTACAGTGAGGGCAGACCAGTGCCACTTGTTACCTGTTGGATTGGATGATGGATTTGGCGCCATGATAGAACCATTAGCAGTTGGATTGCATGCCATCAAACAGGCTGGCACCGTTTCCGGAAAAAGGATTTTAGTTACAGGTGGCGGTACCATAGGTTTATTAACGGCTGTTACTGCAAAAGCATTTGGTGCAGTTGCCGTAGTGGTAAGTGATATTGTAGCCGAAAGACGGCAATCGGCATTAGAATGTGGGGTAGATTTTATATTGAACCCGATGGAAAAAGATCTTCAAAAGCAGGTAAAAGATATTACAGGTGACGGATTTGATGTAATCTTTGAAGCTTCTGGGGCGGGGGCTGCATTAGGCCAAGCCTTTGATTTGGTTAGGCCTGGAGGAACCATTGTGCAAATTGGTACATTGGGTATAGAAGATGTTCCGCTTCCTGCCAATCAACTAATGGTAAAAGAAATACATTTAATCGGTTCATTCCGATACGGAAATATTTTCGATGAGGCAATCAGGCTGGTTGATTCCGGGAGAATAGATTTAAGACCATTTATTACTAATGTCTTATCCATCAATGAAATTAACAAAGCAATGATTCTGGCGGCAGACAAAGTGAATGCATTAAAAGTACAGATACAATTTTAAAACTACGACATGCACATTGCCACTACTGATATTATTGTTATAGCAGTTTACCTCATTGGTATCACAGCATTTGGTATTTGGGTGGGTTACAGAAAGAAAACTTCTTCAAACGAATATTTTTTAGCCAGCAAATCATTAGGATGGTTTACAGTGGGTGCCGCAGTTTTTACGTCCAATATTTCCACCATTCATTTGGTGGGATTGGCCGCAGGCGGTGCCAAAGATGGTCTGGTGATTGGCAACTTTGAATGGATGGCATGCTTTACTTTAATTTTATTGGCACTATTGTTTGCACCATTTTATATTAATTCCGGGGTTGCAACTTTACCCGAATATATGGAGCGAAGGTATTCGCCTAAAGCCAGAACGTTTTTGGCTATCATCGGTTTGTTTGGTGCCTTGTTTATTCATATTGGTATCAGTTTGTTTGCTGCTGCAAAAGTGTTCGAAAGTTTTTTAGGTGTACCCATGATGGTAACCATTATTGTGCTATCTGTATTCACCGTAATCTATACCGCATTAGGAGGATTGAAAGCAGTGGTGATGACAGAAAATATACAAGTGATTTTATTGTTGGGTGGAGCTACGCTGTTAACAGTACTAGGAATTAAAGCACTGCCAGATGCGGGCATTCACAGTGTTGCTGATTTTAAATCGGTTGCTTTTCCAGGCCAACTGGAAATGTTACAACCCATCATTAATAAAGAAGGAAAT